>JBKHJD010000223.1:0-3978 GCA_046538315.1 Syntrophobacteria bacterium | reverse complement strand
GGTCATCACACAGGCAACATTCACGCCTACGGCCGCATGGAAGGGCAAGACGTCCCGCTGGAGAAGCTGTTGTTTGCTGGCGGGGACCAGCGGGAGCTCGCGGTGGGGGTCCTTGAGGGCGCGTCCCAATCCCGGGAAGTGTTTGGCGGTGGCCATGATCCGCTCCGCTTGAATCGCGGTGACCGCCGCTATCCCGCACTCGGCCACCACTGAAGGCTCGGTTCCAAAGGAACGCCGGGCCATGAAACCCGCTGATGCAGGAGCCTTGACGTCCAGAACCGGTGCCAGATTGAGGTTCAAACCCACAAGGTGCATCTCTCGGGCAGTACGACCCAGATGAAGACTTACCAATTCACAGCCTCCCGGGCCGAGGGTGGCCGCGTCAGGCAGTTGAGCAAAAGGCGAAGGTAGCCGGGCCACAGTACCTCCTTCCTGATCCACGGCCAGCAACAGAGGTCTTCCAAGCTCCCGGATGGCCAATGCCTGGAGCTCGCTGGTAAGCCGGGCCAGCTGCTTGGGAGAAGCGATGTTTCTTCTGAAAAAGATGAGACCGGCCGGCCGCAGGGTGCAGATGCGGGCAGCCAATGTTTTGTCCATCTGCTGTCCAGGAAAGCCGGCCAGCAAGAACTCGCCGATTCGTTCCTCGATTTCCATATTCCAGGTTCTCCTCCTTCCACTGATACCATAGCATGTAACAGCCGGCATGGGTACCGAGAGTCTCAGCGGAGGACTCTTCGAGCCCCGAGGTCAAAAGCAATGATGTCAAGGTAATTATCGGGTCGGTTCTGCAACCCGAGTTGCCTGTTCCAGCAGTTCCCGATGAGTGTGGACAATTGCTCCCGGGAGCAACATCTGCTATATCACAGGCAGTGCACGGGGGAACTGGTCACATGCGGTGAGATGTTACCTCCGGCTCTGTGTAGTACAATGAAACGAACTGGCACTAGGGAGACATGAGTATTCCGGCGGATTCAATTCAGACGAGGATTCCTTTCAGGGCAATGATCCTGGCTGCAGGGCTGGGAAGCCGGCTGCGGCCCCTGACCCTGGAAAGACCAAAGGTGCTGGTCCCGGTGCAAAACCGGCCCCTGTTGCACTGGCTGATTGATTATCTCCGGGGAGCCGGCGCCGAGGCGGTGATCATCAATGCCCATCATCTCAGTCGAGCGCTGGTGGAGCATGTCAGGAGTGAAAAGTTCAACATCCCCGTAGAGGTGAGAGTCGAGGAGAGTTTGCTGGACACGGGTGGGGGGATTCGTAATGTGGCTGATTTCTCTGAGGGACGTCCGTTTGTGGTTATAAACGGTGACATATTCAGCGCAATTGATATTCAGGAAGTACTCGGCAGCCACCTGTGCTCGGGTGCGAAAGCCACCCTGGTGCTCACAGATGAGCCGCGATTCAATCAGGTCCAGGTGGCCGTGGACGGGAGGATCCTGAGCTTTACCGGCGGGCCGGGTCAGCGGCTGGCCTTTACCGGAATCCAGGTTTTGGATCCCCAGGGGCTTATGGATATACCCGCTCGCACGCCGGTATCTATCATTGATTTCTATGGGCAGCTCATTGCGGCCGGCAGCAAGGTTATGGCGCACGTGGTGGAGGGTGAATTCTGGCGTGAGCTCGGCACCCCCGAGCGCTACCTCCAGCTCCACCAGGAGTTTTTCCGGTTGAAGACACCGCCGTTGCCCGGCGTTCAGGTGGGCGGGAAACCGGCGGTACACCCATCGGTCCGGCTCGGCGCCGGGGTCGAGCTAGAGGGAGCGGTCTGCCTCGGGGCAGGGTCGGTTCTGGGCGACGGCGTAAAGGTTCATGGGAGCATTCTCTGGGATCGGGTTGAGGTAAGAGCTGGATGCTCGGTCACAGCTAGTATTATCTGCGACCGGGTGGTGGTGCGGGAGCCGGTCAGGGACGCGGTGATTACAGGCCTGGTAGGGGGCCAAGCAGCAGGCAGGAGCCGGTTTTGACCGGGGAAACAGAACAAACCGAGTGGCAGAGCCGGGCTGAACGCATGGTTCGCGAGGAGACGGGGCTTGCGGGTCCTTTCTGGTGGAACGTTTTGCACGGCGACGGCTCGGAGCGCATTTTCTATCGAATGGAGACCCGGAGCAAGAGCCTGGTGCTGATCCGGAGTCCTTGTGCGAATGACACCTTTCCCAATGAAAACGACTCGTACGTCTATATGGGCAGGCACCTGTACGAAAAGGGTATCAATGTTCCCAGGATCTATGCCTACTGCAGGTCCGAGGGACTGATACTTATGGAGGACCTCGGCTCGGTTCACCTCCAGGACCAGGTGAAATCCGCCAGGGGGCGGTTGGCAGGCCTCTACCAGCAGGCGGCTGAACTGCTCATAGACATGCAGGTGCGGGCTACCGAGGATCTGGACACCCGGTTCTGTTTCGATTCTCCGATCTATGATCCGGCCTTCGTGTTGGAGCGCGAGCTGGAGTATTTTCGCCAGGCTTTCCTCGTGGGGGGCCTGGGTCTTGAGGTAGGCCGGGATGATGTGGCCCGAGAGTTTGCCCTCCTCGCATCTCGGGCCTGTGGTGGAGAAGAGCCCCTGTTTTTTTTGCACCGGGATTTTCAATCCCGCAACCTTATGGTGAACAACGAGCGCCTCTATGTGATTGATTTTCAGGGTGCGCGCCTGGGTCCCCCCCAATACGATCTTGCGGCACTGCTCCTGGACCCCTACGTTCAGGTGCCCGGATCAATTCGAGATCACTTGCTGGCGGCACACGGCAGGCGGCTCAGTGAGATGGCTGGAATCTCGCTCAGGGACTTTCTGGCGCGATATCCACATGTGGCCCTGTGCCGTAATCTTCAGGTGCTGGCCGCTTTTGCCTTTTTGACCCGCATGAGAGGAAGAGCACACTTTGCTGATTATGTTATCCCGGCATGGCACCGACTTGTAAAGATCCTGGCTGAGCCTCCGTGCATGGATTACCGCATCCTGGCCACTCTGGTGCAAGGCCAGAGCACCAGGAGCATAGCCGCAGCAGCGGCCAGGTTGAGGCGCCAGGCGCACCGTGCCACGGAGAGGGCAGGGCACGGGGCCCGGAGATCTTTCTAGCTTGCACTATTCACGCATTCTTTGAAGTTGTGCCGTTGCCGGGGATTCATGAACGATCCAGGCTGCGAGTCGGCAGAGAATTTGGAACGAACAGGGCAGGTGGAGAGGTGGAGAAGGCCCGAACAGATCAGAATGCACTCACTGCCACTCCTGTTGTGGCTATAGTCGGCCGGCCGAATGTGGGAAAGTCTACCCTGTTTAACCGGCTCTGTCGCGACCGGCGGGCCCTGGTGGACCGGACCCCCGGAGTCACCCGTGACCGAATCACTGCCCGGATCACCTGGGGGGAGCGCTCTTTTTGCCTCGTTGATACCGGCGGACTGGAAGAAGTGGAGAACTCCGGCATCAAGTTGCAGGTTCGGGAGCAGGCACAGGTGGCGGTGGAAGAAGCGGATCTGGTGCTTTTCCTCGCCGATGGTAAGGAAGGCCTTCACCCTGGAGATAGAGCGGTTGTGGAGTTGCTGCGTCGAGCGGGCAAGCCCGTTGTCTACGCGGTGAACAAAATCGATGGTCTTGAACAGGAAGACGCCCTCTATGAATTCTATCAACTGGGAATTGAGAGGCTTTTCCCGGTGTCGGCTGCCCACGGCTATGGGATCGGAGATCTGGTTGACGCCCTGGCAGAGATGCTGCCCCCCGAGACACCCGAGAGTGAAATGGCCGAGGGGATCCGGGTTGCCATCATCGGCAGGCCGAACGTGGGAAAGTCGTCTCTGGTTAACCGTATTCTGGGATCCGAGCGCGTGCTGGTGAACGAGATGCCGGGCACCACAAGGGATGCCGTCGACGTCAGTATCAACTCAAAGGGGCAGACGTACGTGTTCATCGAGACGCCTGGCATTCGCCGGCGCAGCAAGACGCGGGAGAGAATTGAGAAATTCAGCGTGCTCAAATCCTTGAAGACA
>JBKHJD010000222.1:0-4018 GCA_046538315.1 Syntrophobacteria bacterium | reverse complement strand
GTCATAGACGCCGTCGCCATCACTGTCCAGCGGGCAACCGTAGCTATCTACCACAACCCCGGCTGGAGTGCCGGGACACCTATCCTGGTAGTCAGGAACGCCGTCACCGTCGGAATCGAGGGGGCACCCTTTCTCATCTACTGTGACCCCCTTCGGGGTACCGGGGCATACATCCACGTCGTCGTAGACGCCGTCACCGTCTGAGTCTTTCGTGACCGTACAGAGCACTCGCGCCTTTTCCCTGGCTGCCTCTGCCAGTGCAAAGGCCTCCTTGCTCTGGCAGGCAACATAGAGCTCCCTGGCTTTGTACCACATGCCAACAACTTGCTTGTATTCCTCCGGACATCTCTCGTCCGCACCGCGAAGACGTGCTTTCTCAATGGCCATTTTTGTCTCCTGCAGCTCATCGGGCAAAAGACGGTCAAGGGTTGCACATCCCGAAAAAAAGACCATCAGTACTGCCGCCAGCACACCCGCAACACACATTCTCTTCATCACATTCTCCTTCCCTGAAAGAGTTTACCCCCAGATCAGATTGACCCCTCGAACCGATCTCCGCTTTAATATTTTAGTTTAACCCCCTGGTAGGGCAAATGTCCAAAAAAATCATGGAAGGTGCGAGTGGATAAGATTTTTGGCTCGCAGACGCCGGTGTGAAGCTGTAAGTGGACGGGGTGCCAATGTCCTATTCGCTTCTGTCGTGTTCGTGTGGTCTACCTTCGGAACCGGCAAGACGCTGGACCGGGCGGGATCCTAAGAGTAGAATTACTAAAGGGAGGATCACTCCTCGACGCTGCCTCGCCGACGGGCGCGCCAGGCACCGACCTTTTCCTCAAATGACTGAAAGGCGTAATAAAGTGCCGGGATCAGAAAAATGCCGACCATAGTGGCCATCAGCATCCCGGAAAACACTGCGGTGCCGGTGGCCCGTCGGCTGCCTGCGCCTGCGCCGCTGGCGATGACCATAGGCGTCACTCCGAGAATGAAGGTGAAAGCAGTCATCAAAACCGGCCGGAACCGGATCCGGGCTCCTTCCACCGCAGCCTTCTCCACGGAGAGGCCTTCTTTGCGGCGGTCCTTGGAAAACTCCACAATGAGAATCGCGTTTTTGCTCGCCAGGCCCACCAGCAGTACCAGGCCGATCTGGGCGTAGATGCTGAGGCTTAGTCCTGTGAGCCACAGGCCGGTCAGGGCGCCGAGGGTGGCCACTGGAACATAGATAATGATTGGCAGAGGGATGGTCCAGCTCTCATACTGCCCCACCAGGAAAAGGTAACTGAACAGCACGGCCAGGGCGAAAAGGATCGAGACTTCCCCTCCTATCTTGCGCTCCTGAAAAGACATGGAAGACCACTCATAATTATATCCGCTGGGAAGAACTCTGGCCGCCACCCGCTCCATGGCCGCCATGGCATCTCCGGAGCTGAAACCCGGGGCGGCGTTGCCGTTGATCTTGGTGCTGGCGAACTGGTTGTACCGTTCCACGATCTGGGGTCCCAGGATCGTGGAGAGGCCTACCAGGCTCTTCATGGGCACCATATTGTTGTCGTTGCTGCGTACGTACAGGCGGCTGATGTCTTCCTGCGCATCGCGGTACTGTGCCTCGGCCTGTACTTTGACCTGGTAGACTCTTCCGTAGAGGTTGAAGTCGTTGACATACCGCGACCCGAGGTGAGCCTGAAGGGTGGAAAACACCCTGCTGACCGGAACGTTGAGGTATTCCGTCCTGGTGCGGTCGAGATTCACAAACAGTTGAGGTGTATCGGACGTAAAGGTGCTGAAGACCCTCATGAGGACCGGATCCTGGTTGGCAGCGATTACCATGGCCCTGGTGGTAGCGGCAATTTCCCTGGGACTCTGATCCTCCAGGGCCTGGAGGCGGAAGTCAAAGCCCCCGGTCGTTCCAAGGCCCAGGATTGCCGGAGGAGTAAAGGCAAAGATATCGGCCGAGGCGATGGTGGCCAGTTTCTCCTGGGCCTTTGGCAATATGGCATTCAAATGTAAGTCCGGGCGCTTACGCTTGTCCCAGGGAGAAAGTATCCCGAGACCGAATCCAACATTGTCGGCATTGCCGCTCAGCAGGCTGAAGCCGCCGACGCCAATGACGTCGTCGATACCATTGATGGTTTGGAGTTTCCTGGTGACTTGCTGCATCACCTGGTTGGTCCGGGCAAGCGCAGCGGCTTCAGGGAGCTGAACATTCAAGAAAAAGTACCCCTGGTCCTCCTCGGGCAAAAAACTGGTGGGTCGGCTTGAAAAGAGGAAATAGGTGCTGCCAAAAATGCCTATGAAAATCAACAGCACCACCCCCAGCCGCCGCACCAGCCACGTGGCGCCGAACACATATCCGTTGCGCGAGGTATCCAGCGCCCGGTTGAACCAGGCCAGGGGGCCCCGGTGAACGGGTCTGGTGTGCCTGAGCAGGGTAGAGCACAACGCCGGGCTCAGGGTCAGGGCGCAGATCGTTGAAATGACAACCGAGCTGCACAGGGTCACAGCAAACTGCTTGTACAGTTCCCCACTGATGCCGGGCATAAATCCCACCGGTACGAATACGGCCAGCAACACCAGGGTGGTAGCAACGATCGGCCCGGTGACCTGGCCCATAGCCCTCATGGTCGCAGCCTTGGGGCCGAGCTTTCGTTTTTCCATGATCCGGCAGACATTTTCCACCACCACGATGGTGTCGTCCACCACCAGGCCGATGGCCATAATCAAGGCGAACAGGGAAATCGTGTTGGCACTGTATCCCAATGCCAGCAGCACCCCGAAGGTGCCTATCAGGGAGACCGGGACAGTCAGGGCCGGAATCAGACTCGCCCGCCAATCCTGAAGAAAAATGAATACTACCCCTATAACAAGTAGAAAGGTTATAAACAGCGTTAGTGCTATCTCCTTGATGGCGGCGGAGACGTATTTGGTGGTGTCCAGAATGATCTGATATTCCACATCGCTTGGCTGTCGCCGGGCCAGACGCTTCAGTTCGGTCCTGACCTCCTCCAGGGTGTCCAGAGCGTTTGCACCCGGCGTCTGGTAGACCGCTAGCGCTACGGTCGGATCTCCGTTGAGGATCGAGTCGTGCCCGTAGGTCCTTGCCCCGATTTCCACCCTGGCAATATCGCGGATACGCACCAGCCCCCCTTGAGCGTTGGTACGGACGACGATCTTTTCGAAGTCCTCAACGGCCTCGAGACGGCCCTTGGTCCGCAGGGTGAACTGGAGTTGCTGGCTAGGATCGACGGGCTTTGATCCGATGGACCCGACGGCCGCCTGGATATTCTGCCGCCGAATGGCGTCAATCACATCGTCAGCGGTCAGTCCCAGGGCGATCAGGCGACCCGAATCCATCCAGACCCGCATGCTGTATTCCATTTCCCCGAAGATGTGTATATCGCTGACCCCTTTGAGGCGGACCAGGGCATCTTGTATGTTTTTGCTTACATAGTTGCTCAAAAAGAGCCGGTCCCGGGTGCGCTTGGGGGAATAGTAACAGACCACCCCTATCCAGCTCGCAGATCGTTTGCGGACGTCTATCCCCTGATCCACCACTTCTTGCGGCAGCTTGGAGGTGGCCAGTTGCACCCGGTTCTGCAGGTTCACCTGGTCGATGTCCGGATCGGTGCCCACTGCAAAGGTGACAGCCAGGCTATATTGCCCGTCGTTGGAACAGGAAGAGGACATGTAGAGCATGTTGTCAACGCCGTTGACTTCCTCTTCAATGGGCGCGGCCACGGAGTCGGCCACCACCTGGGCGTTGGCTCCGGGATAGGAGGCGGTCACCCGAATCTGCGGAGGCGTTATCTGGGGATACTGGGCGACGGGAATGTTGAACAAGGCAATCAGGCCGCCCAGGGTGATTATGATCGAGACCACCATGGCCAAGCGCGGCCGTTCAATGAATATCTGGGAAAACATGTCAGGTCCCCTGCCCTTCGCCACCGGTGGTGGTTTTCACCACCATGCCGGGGCGGGCCTTCTGCACCCCCTGCACGATGACCGTCTCTTTCGCCTCCAGTCC
>JBKHJD010000221.1:0-4032 GCA_046538315.1 Syntrophobacteria bacterium | reverse complement strand
AAACAAGGGAGGCCGAAATCTTTACCACCGCCCCTCCCGGTGGACAGGCCGGGTCAGGCATGTATCTTGTCTCAAGGTGGCCCGGTTTTACGAGAACGGCGGCTTTCATCTGTACCTCCAATAAAAAAGCCCCCGCCTTCAAAGACGGGAGCCTCCTTTTACCATCAGCAAGGCCCCGGCATCCCATCCGCCCGTCTTCTGGCTCACCCGGGCCTGCAACCGGCCTTCCCATTCCGCTCGAGCGGAACAGTGGCCCCAAACTGGCCTGGTCACAAGGTTCTGCCCCTGAAGGGGCCGGGTTTACAGCGGCGGGACCGCTCCCGAATCACACGGGATTCCGTAAACGGATGGAGGAAACCGTTTTTCTAAAAACTGTACCCGACGGCCTGCGGCTCTGTCAATTCAATTCTGCAACAGTCCTTTTCTCTCCGGTACGCAGGCACAAGGTCCTTTTTGTAGGGTCACAATCTCATCGCATTCCCAGTAAATTGCTGCACAAAAACGTCGTATTTCGAAGCCGGTCTGCGATCACCAGGGCCAGATTGTAGAAGAAGGTGCAGCAGATTTTGAGATCGCTTCGGACCAGTCCGCTGAAATCGTCCCAGGTAAGCCGGAGTGCATCCACATCTTCTATGGCAACTACATGGGCGGAACGTCGGGAACCATCAATAAAGGATAACTCGCCAAAGACCCCACCCGGATTGCATTTGGTGAGGGTGCCGGCATCGTGTTTGCCCGGGTACTCGCTGAGGGTGATATTGACTCTTCCTCGCACAAGAATGTACAGGTCGCGATCACGATTGTTCTTCTCGACAATCACCTGGCCTTCTCTAAAATGGACTGGCTGACAGATTTCCACGATCTTCTCGATCTGTTCCTTGTCAAAACCCCTGAACACCTGTGCGTCAGCCGGAAAACCAGCCACTTCGTCCATAGTACCTCTCCTCGGTGCTCATTGCTTTTCTTCATGCATTGAGCAGATGCTGACTTTCACCCACACCCGACACCGTGGGCTTGAATCAGTTCTATCCATCGCTTGTGCCTGTAGAAGAACTCCTTGATTGTGCCACTACTTTAGCCTACCGGTAAAGCTTTTACAATCACCCTGGTATGTTCAGAACTTCGTCATACACTTCGGAATCAGGTAATGTCGCTGCTCCAGTCAATGGTCCATTGTCAGTCGTCCGTTGCATCAAGGTTTTCATTGACCTAGATTGGATATCAGCCGGCTATAAGGTTCTTTCTATCTAGCTTAGATAACTCGTTTTTTTGGCATCGGACACTACTGGTGGACCAACAATCATAAGAATAGTACCCAGAGGGGTTACAATTCTTTTCTTCCTTGATTATTGTTCCGGGTTGTAGCTATCTTTGGGGGTGCATATGTTCATAGCTTCCGAGGAGAGGTCATCTATGAGAATCGTTCTTCTCTCTGACGAGTACCCCCCTCGCATATTTACGGGAGCAGGAGTTCATGTGGATTACCTTGAACTTTTCAGTTCCACACCTTTTCAACCCAGAAACCCCAAAAAGTTTTCCAGGGATCTGGCTGCAGCAATAAACGACCTTCTGGCTTCGCCGGGAAGGATGCAGGCCATGGGTGCTGATGGCCCCAGACGGGTTGAGCGCTGCTTCAGCTGGAATAGCGCTGCCCGGCAGACTCTGGATTACTACCGGCAAGTGAAAAAAGCTGCAAACCAGGGGGAGAGGATAGAGTGAAGAGCAGAGAAACTGATGGCAGAAGAAGAGTTATTATCGAGAACGTCAAGCCCGAGATCGGCTCCGGACGCTTTCCCATAAAACGGACAGCAGGTGAGAAGGTCATAGTGGAGGCTGACATTTTCACAGACGGCCACGACTCCCTAGCGTGTGTCCTGCTCTATCGGAGAGAAGGTGATGAACAGTGGCGCGAGTCGGAAATGACCTTCCAGGGAAATGAGCGCTGGCAGGGGGAGTTCATGATCGAAGATCTTTGGCCCTACCAGTATACGGTGGAGGCTTGGGTTGATCACTTTCAAACCTGGCGGCACAATCTGCTCAAAAAAGTCGAATCCTTGCAGAAGGTCTCCGTGGATCTTCTGATTGGAGCCGAGCTCATCGAGGCCGCGAGCAAGCGAGCCACTTCCTCTGATGCGGGACAGTTCACCGGGTGGGCGGCTTCCCTGCGCTCAGAACTCGAGCCAGCGGAAAAGGTCGCTCTGGCGTTGGATGAGCAACTGAGCCAGGCGATGGCCAGGTATCCGGACCGGCGCTTCGCTACCAGATACGAAAGACAACTCCCAGTTCTGGTGGAGCGCCAGAAGTCCCGGTTCAGCGCCTGGTACGAAATGTTCCCCCGCTCCTGCTCCCCTGAGCCGGCCAGGCACGGTACATTCAAGGACTGCCAGGCCTTTCTCCCTTATGTGGCGGCCATGGGCTTTGACGTGCTTTACCTGCCGCCGATCCATCCCATCGGCCGGACCCACCGCAAGGGGAAGAACAACACCCCGGTAGCCCGCCCTGAAGACCCGGGAAGCCCCTGGGCCATTGGCTCCCTGGAAGGCGGCCACAAGGCCGTGCATCCCCGGCTCGGCACCCTGGAAGATTTCCGGGAGCTCGTGGCCAGGGCCCGGGATTACCACATCCAGATTGCCCTCGACCTGGCTTACCAGTGTTCGCCCGATCACCCCTACGTGAAAGAGCACCCCGAATGGTTTCGCTGGCGTCCTGACAATACCCTCCAGTATGCGGAGAATCCGCCCAAGAAGTACGAGGACATCTATCCTTTGAACTTCGAAAGCGAAAAGTGGCAGGAACTCTGGTCCGAACTCAAGGATGTGGTATTCTTCTGGATCGACCAGGGCATTCGCATCTTCCGGGTGGATAATCCGCATACCAAGCCCTTTGCTTTCTGGCGGTGGCTCATCGCCGAGGTGAAAAGAGTCTGTCCTGAGGTGATCTTTCTCTCCGAAGCCTTCACCCGCCCGAAGGTTATGTACCATCTGGCGAAACTGGGCTTCACCCAATCCTACACCTACTTTGCCTGGCGCAATACCAAGTGGGAGCTCACCCAGTACTTCACCGAGCTCTATCAGGGCGAGGTTCGCGAATACTTCCGGCCGAACCTCTGGCCGAACACCCCTGATATCCTGACAGAATACCTCCAGATGGGGGGCCGACCCGCGTTCATTGTCCGACTCGTGCTGGCCGCCACCCTGAGTGCCAACTACGGGATCTATGGTCCTGCCTTTGAACTCTATGAAAACCGCCCCAGGGAACTGGGAAGTGAGGAATACCTTGACTCGGAAAAGTACGAGATCAGGCACTGGGATATCGGCAGGTCTGATAGTCTCAAGGACTTCATTGCCCGGGTGAACCGGATCCGGCGGGAAAACCCCGCCCTGCAGAGCGACCTTAACCTTCGTTTCCACCACGTGGACAACGACAAGCTCACCTGCTTCACCAAGCACACAGAAGACCTTGACAATATCATCCTGGTTATCGTGAACCTGGATCCGCACCATGCGCACCGGGGCTGGCTGGAACTCGAGCTGCGGGAACTGGGCATCGACCCCCAGAAATCCTACCAGGTGCATGATCTCCTGGGTGACGCCCGGCATCTGTGGTATGGTCCAAGGAACTACGTGGAGCTGGATCCCCGGGTAGTGCCGGCGCATATCTTCTGCATAAGGCGTCGGGTCCGCAGTGAACGCGACTTCGACTACTTTATGTAGTGTTTGTTTGCCGCCAAACGCCAGTCACACAGAGAGATTCTCCGTCAGATGTCTTACATTCTGTGTCGAGATGAAATAGAATATGGTGTTTAAGCTACACGGTTAGAGCATTCATGACGACGAGAAAGAAACAACACAGAGCGCTGCCGGACGAGCCGCTCTGGTATAAAGACGCCATCATCTACGAGCTGCATGTCCGCGCTTTTTTTGATAGCAACGGCGACGGGGTCGGCGACTTCCGGGGGCTCGCCAGCAAACTCGACTACCTTCAGGACCTCGGCATTACTGCCATATGGCTCCTTCCCTTCTACCCTTCACC
>JBKHJD010000220.1:0-4050 GCA_046538315.1 Syntrophobacteria bacterium | reverse complement strand
CCTTTCACCCGTATGATTTTCAAACAGGTAAACCCTGCTCACGTTAGTAGCCGTGCCCAAAGCTGCCAGGATCTGTTGAATGCCGCTTTCCAGAAAATCCCCATGGAGGGAAAACGCAGTAGCCGATGCCAGGGCTTCAAGGATGGCATCACGCCGAAAAAGTTCTTCCCGAGCTCGTTTGCGCTCCTCTATTTCGCAAGAGTGCTCCATGATCCGCCTGCAAGTTTTTGTTGAGGTAGTTTCTCTACATTTTTCTCCATGTGTCGACTCCCGATCAAATCTGGAACGCTGTATACCATAATAATACTATGAACAGAGTTGATTTCTTGTGCGAACCTGAACTCTCAGGGGAGAAAAACTCCATAGATCAGCCATATCGATATGGCCACCAGCAACAAGGCGAAATATTTTCGAAGTCGGACTTGCCCGGTTTTGATCGCGACACGGGGGCCAATTTGTGAGCCGATCAGTACGCCTGCCGAGAGAACCACGGTAAGCAATAGATCAAAGTGGCCCTGCAACCAGTGGCCGAAGAATCCTGCCAGAGCAGTCACTCCAATCATGAGCGAAGAGCTTCCCACTGCAATGCTCATCGGAACACCACCCAATATGACTACGGCGGGCACTTTGAGGAGACCGCCGCCGACTCCCAACAAACCGGCGACGAAGCCGGACAGGAACATTATGGGTAGGAGAAACAAAACGTTGATCGTGTACGGTACGGCCACGCCGGTGCGATGCCACAGCCACAGGTGATGTGCTCCGGTGCGCGGTTCTTTCGGCGCTCTAGGCGGGGTGTACATATAGTGGGCACCGACCAGGAGGACGCCGGCAAAGCAAAGCTTGGCAAAGCTGGCAGGAAACCAGGGCGAGAAGTACCCGCCCAGGAAAGCCCCGATGTTGGTAGGTGGCTCAATTAAAAGAACCAGTTTCCAATCCACCGTTCGGGCCCCGGCAAAAACCAGCAACGAAGAAAGAGAAACAATCATGATGAGCACCTGGCTGGTGGTTGCAGCCACATATACCGGCACCGAAAGCGCGAGGAGCATGGGAACGTAAAAAGCCCCACCTCCTTGACCGAACATCGAAAAAACTGCGGAGACCGTCAGAAAAAGAAAAAACAAAAACGTCAACATCTGGATAGACACATCTTTCTCCATTGTCAGCGCCGTCTTATGAACACAATCGCGCACCAGTCATGCATCCGCTTCTATCCAGGTCTCATTCCTGTAGTGGACGGCATGGTTGCTCACCGGCGGGGCGATATCCCACCCACCTCATTTATTGTAACTGGTCACAGGCGTGGAGCAACGATACCGCCGTTTTCATGTCTTTCTGGATACTTGCCGGACAGCTGTCCGAGCCCTCCCCGGCTGGGCCCTATGGGCCGGAGGCAAGGCAGGGCGACAAAATAAACTCCCTTGGCTGTCCTTCGCGGCGTGGCATCCCATGTAAGCGCCTCTATGCCGCTCAGAGTATCTTTTCCCGGTTCGTATAGCAGTCTATATTTACCGCTCGTATCCCGAGCAGGGGATGCACATGTGACTGTCGCCTACCACGCGCAGGTATACTTTGGAGACAAGCTCGCCGCAGTTGGCGCATGGGACCAGCCCCATTATCTCGCCGAATTCATCGCCCCAGTGATAATGCTCGACCGGACCAACGATTAACACCTCATCTTCGGGGGCCTCCCAGATCATATCGGCGATCTCCCGGGCCTCTTCCTCAGGGATCTGTGTCGGCGGGATTCCCTGTCCCCGCTTGCGCATAAAAGCCGACTCGGCAATCATTTTATGGCGGCCGGGTTTATAGGACACCCGCACGGCCCTTTCTTTCTTCTTGGCGATCAACTTTAGCGCCAGTTTACCCCAGCCGGCCTTTTCGATGTTGCCTTTGCCCAGGGTACACCCGGTGGCATATTGCACCCCGTCGGCAAAACACTGGGCCCCGTGGTTTTCGCCAGTTTCCAGGATGCAGTGTAGCTCGCCTGAAATTCCGGTTCGACCGATATCCAGCTCCCGTAACGCGGCAAGGCCGGCCCGCACGCCAACGGCGCTTGCCCAGCAAATATGGCCGTGAAATTCAAATGCTTTTTCGAGCACTGTCTTGTCCATTGACCACCTCCTTGGTTCTCTTTTTCCATTTATGGCTTGCATGTCACATGGCAAACGCCGAGGGGGGTGCGGAGTGCATAGGGAAAGTATTTGCGCTTGAACCAAAGCGCCGCGTTCACCAGGGAAATGAGCACGGGCACCTCCACCAGCGGGCCGATTACCGCAGCGAAGGCCTGGCCCGAGTCGATCCCGAACACGGCCACGGCCACGGCGATGGCCAGCTCGAAGTTGTTGGAGGCAGCCGTGAACGACAGAGTGGTGGACTGCTCGTAGGTGGCCCTCACTTTCAAGGAGAGCCAGAAGGAGACGAAGAACATGAGCACGAAGTAGATGCACAGGGGAACGGCGACGCGGAAAACATCCACCGGCAGCTGAACGATATATTCCCCTTTGAGAGAAAACATCACCAGGATAGTGAAAAGCAGGGCAATCAGTGTGATGGGGTTGATCTTCGGGATGAAGCCCTTTTCATAGCGCTCGGCCCCTACGGTCTTGAGGCCGGCAAGCCGTGAGAGGACTCCGGCGATAAACGGGATGCCCAGATAGATAAAAACGCTCTCGGCGATCTGGCCGATGGAGATATTCACCACCATCCCCTCAAGGCCGACCCAGCGGGGCAGGACGGTTATGAAAATGTAGGCGTACACGGAAAAAAAGAGCACCTGGAAAATGGAGTTGAAAGCTACCAGCCCCGCGCAATACTCCCGGTCGCCGCTGGCCAGATCGTTCCAGACGATCACCATGGCAATGCAGCGGGCGAGGCCGATTAGGATCAGGCCCACCATGTACTCCTTGTGACCGGAGAGAAAGGCGACGGCCAGCAGAAACATCAGGATCGGCCCCACGATCCAGTTCTGAATGAGCGACAGTGCCAGCACTTTAAGATCGCGGAATACATATCCCAGCTTTTCATACCTCACTTTGGCCAGGGGCGGATACATCATCAGGATCAGCCCTATGGCGATGGGGATGTTGGTGGTTCCCACCGAAAAGCGGTTTATGAAATTTTTGATTTGTGGAAACAGGTATCCGCTCCCCACACCGACCAACATGGCGAGAAAAATCCACAGCGTCAGAAACCGGTCCAGAAAGGACAGTTGCTTGATTGTCGAATCCTTCATGAACGTTTTCTCCATTTCAGACAGCCGTTGCTATTTATATCGCTAGAATCCTATCTATACATTTATATACGGCAAAAAAATTACCTTTTGCAGATCTCCTCCCGTCTGATCGCAGGAAGCCTTTTGATCAGAGTCTCGATCTCAGGGTCATCCTGGAGCCAGTGCCGCAGATTTCCCAACAGACTGGCAGCGTAAGGAGGAGTTCTCTCGCCGTCTGCAAGCCGGTAGTTGACCCACAGGCCGTCCTTCTGGTAGGTAACCAGACCGGCATTTTCGAGCACTTGCAGGTGCCGGGATACAGTGGGCTGGGAAAGCTTCAAGGCCTCCTTGATTTCGCAGACACACATCTGCCTGTGCTGCAGCATCTTGAGAATCTTCACCCGGCTGGGATCCGAGAGGGCTTTCATGATCCTGATGAAATCTCGCATCTCTATCTCCCATTTTACTACATATAGGTATATTTAAATGTATATTAAGAACGAGCATCTGTCAAGGAGGATTTTTTCTGGGTTTGCCACGTTGTGCACACCTTGATTTGGTGCAGGAGGGATGCACGTCGAACAAATGAACAAAGATCCTGCAGGGCTGGGGCTCTGTACCCGCCCGACAAGGTGTGCCAGAGCTCATGCTGGTCTTCGGGCCGGTACGGAGACCGGCCCTTACGGAGAAAAGATACGGAGACCGGCCCCCACGAGGAAAGGCCGTCCTCGTCGTGTTGCAGGAATTTTTCCTGACGGCCAAAACGGCCAGTCAGAAATCCAGGCTCTGCGTCCCTATATTTCAAGAGCTCTGAATTTACAAGCCCACCATAGGGA
>JBKHJD010000219.1:0-4066 GCA_046538315.1 Syntrophobacteria bacterium | reverse complement strand
ATTCTCAAGGAATTGCTCGCTCTGAGCAACAAGTGCAATATCCTGGTGGTTGACGACAACTCGCCCGACGGCACCGGCGCCCTGGTGGCCGAACTTGCACAGGAGCACAGACGGATCGAGGTGCTCATCCGCAGGAAGCGCCGGGGCCGAGGTAGCGCCGGAATAGAAGGCTTCAAATGCGCTCTGCGCCGGGGGGCACAGTACATTGTCGAAATGGATGCCGACTTTTCCCATCACCCCAGGTACGTGCCCGTGCTTCTGGAGGAAATTCGTAACCATGATGTGGTGGTCGGCTCCCGCTTTGTGCCGGGGGGTGCCGATCGGGACCGGGGGCTGGTGCGGCAGCTGATCACCAGACTGGCGGTGATCTATGTGCGCCGGCTGTTGCACATCAACATCCGTGACGTCTCCTCGGGGTTCCGCTGCTTCCGCCGGGAGGTTTTCGATAGAGTGGATCTGGACGACATGATTTCGGCCGGGCCTTCCATAGTCCTGGAAATCCTCTACAAGGTGTGCCTGAACGGGTTCAGGGTCAAAGAGGTGCCCATTGTTTTTCGAGATCGACGCCAGGGGGATACAAAGCTGGACACAATCACCTTGCTGGAGACCCTGGTTATGGTGCTCAGGCTACGCAAGCTGCATCGCGAGGGACTGCTTTTCAGAAATGCTGGTTAGGTTTGCCTCGGGCTGCGTTGCCAAGGCGAGCCGGTTTTTTGCAGGCGGCGCTCAATGGCCGCACGGACGGTTTCAGGTGCAAGCAGCTCCATGCAGTTGGGCGAGCGGTCACAGTCGGTTCGATAGCAGCCAAGGCATTCCAGGTTGGCAGAGAGCTTTTCTCCCAGGCCGCACATATCGATCTCTGCCCGGGAGGTGGGGCCGAAGAGCGCGACAATCTGGCGGGCCGTGGCCAGGCCAATGTGCAGTGCCAGCGTATCTGCGGTAACAAGCACGTGGGTCTGCTGCACGAGGGCGGCAAACTCCCTCACCGGATGAGGGGAGGCCGTTATTGCCATATCCTCGCAGGATTCTTGCAACAGCCGGTTCTTTTCGGATTCCTCCGGGCCTCCCAGGAGGAGTACCTGCCATGCCGGGTGGCGGTCTTGTATCAGGTGAATAAGCCCAATCTGGTGATCCACCGTCCAGCTTTTCTGGGGCCACCTCGGCCCGGCGCCAGTGTTTATACCGATGACAGGCCGCTGCCGGTCAAGACCCAGGCTCTGCAGATGCTCTTCCGCCGAGCGCCGCTCCTGGTCAGTGAGGTAGAGCAGCGGCCTTGGATCGACGAGTTCCAGTCGACACAGGCGGTGGATGAGACGCTGGTATGATTCTGTATTTTCTCTCTTCAGATCGTCAAAGAGACCCATGCGGAGCCATTGTTCTGCTTCCTGGTTGTAACAGATCACGTGCCCTGCTGCTGACCAGCCCATGCCGAGCTTCGCGTCAGCATTGACCATCTCCAATAGCCGAGCCGCTTGCGGGTTGGCGTCGGGATTGATTGCCACATGAAAATATTCGCTGTTGCAGATCGTGAACATCTCCTCCCATTGTTCCACGAGGCGGTCGATGGCAGGGTTGTTTTCAAGGAGTGGCCGGCCGGCCTCCCGGGTCATCCAGGTAATGTAGCTGCCGGGGTAAGTCCGTTTCAGGCTTGGAAGCAGACAGGTGGTGCGCAAGACATCACCAGGTGAATCCAGTTTGATTACCAGAATGCGCTGGTCAGCAAGATCCCGGTGCGGACACGAGGAACAGTGCACACCCTCTTTTTTGTGAAAACTGCAGGGACGATCATTGCGAAAATGCCGGCAGCGAAAGGCAATCTCCTCCACCGCAGCCTCACTGCCCTGGCTGTCGGCGGTATCGGGATCAACGGGATGCCCGGATTTGCTGATATTGTCAGACAGTGCCAAGCTTTCACCTCAGGTTCAGAAGGTCATTCCCGGGGAAGCTCATACCGGCCGCTGATTACTCCGCGGCTCTGGTCGTAGATCCAGAAGAAGACCTTGTTGTTGCGGCGCTGGTGGAAAATGAGACCATCGATCCGGGTGACGCTCTCCGGCTTGTAGAGCCCCTGTGCGTTTTTCAGAAGGGCCGGGGCATTTTCGCTCTCCAGAAAAGAGATGCCGAGCCTCTCAATCTGTTCTGGAAGGTAGTGAAGAAAAACCCAGACCTGACGGTCCTCATCGGTACCACTTGGAACACCTCGGCCCAGGCGGTAGTGGGCCGGCAGCTTTTTCACGGTGGCGAAAGGATTATGTGGATAAGAAGGCTTTTTCCCCTGGATGAGCATGCCGGTCCAGTGGGTATCCACAGAAGCCTGGAGATTGGCGATGGTGGCGTCTTCGCCGGCCACCTCAGCCTGGCGCATCACCTGGAGATACTTGCTGATTGCAATGCCTGCCAGAATTGAAATAATCACCAGGACCGCAACCAGTTCGAGCAGGGTGAAGCCTTCCCTGGTGTCACGTTCGGCAGCTGAAGCAACACCGGCGGGCTGGCGGGCTGGCCCGGTTTTCCGCCTCAACCACGGCATGGTGTAAACCTGGCCTGTAAATTGCAGCAAAATTCTAGAGTTATGTCCAAATTCATGCTAGGTTGCGGGAGAATCTATCACCGTCCAGGGTATCCGTCAATAAGGAAGGCACTTTGCAATAACGAGACCACCAGGTGAAATACACCCATCACTGGGCAGGCGAAGGTATGAAACTCCGAAATCCGGCGAGTGCCCATCCAGATATACTGCCGTTGCCCCCCCGTGTGAACTCCTCCGGGTTTTTCCTGCTGCGACAGGCTGGCCAGCAGAACATTTCGGCTTCTTCTGGATTCACCCTTCTTGAGCTCGTCATGGTAATCATCCTGCTCGGCATTCTGGTGGCGAGTGCCGCTCCCAGGTTTATTCGCTCCGCTGACTTCGCTCTAGAGGGTGCAGCCGCCATGATCGCAGCTGATATTCGCTATGCCCAGGAACTTGCCATGGCCACTCACGATCCCAAGGACGTGGTGTTTACCATCGGCGCCACCTGGTACACGGTTGAAACCAGGGACGACGCTGTGACGAGGACCGTTGACCTTCCCTCCCGGGTGATAATTGGCACAACCATCACCTTTACATTCAACCCGCTGGGAGAACCCACTGCCGGGGGAGGCGGTTCAGTGACCATCAGTGCAGGAGGCGGCGCAAAAACCATCAGCGTGGCAGAGTACACCGGCAAGGTGAGCGTCTCGTGAAGCCAGAACCAGCATCAAAAATTCAAAATTCAAAACCGGAAACCAGGCTTTCGGCTTTCGGCTTTCGGCTTTCGTTTTTGAATAAAAGGGGCTTTACCCTCCTCGAGGTGATCATCATCATTGTTCTCGTGGGCATCTTCATGGCCGCCATCGGCCTTCCCTTTGTGAGCGGCATCCGGGAGAGCCATCTGCCGGAAATTGTTGCCACCGCCCATTTCCTGGCGGCGGAGAGGCTGGAGGAGCTGGCCGGGGCCGACTACGATGCTCTCGCCGATGAGCCCCGGGCGGCCGTAAGCGGTTATCTCGATTACGAGCGGGAGGTGGACGAGACCGAGGTGACCGAGGCGGACCTCTCCACGCCGGAGGCGGGATCAGGCTACCGGACGGTCAGGGTAACGGTCTATCACAACGACCTGCCTGCCGCCGGCATCAGCCTGGAGACCTTGAGGGCGGATTACTGAGAGATTCCGGGGCAGGAGTGAAACCGGTGACGATGCGGGGCAAACCGGCGAAAGGCCGCCTTGGAGCACTCGCATGCGGAGTGCTGGCGGGGTTATGGGTGGTGCTTCTGCTGCCGGGGCTTTCCCGGGCCGAGACGGTACGGGATGAATTCAACAGCACGGCCTACAACAACAACGACGGCACCAACAACTGGGCCGGCGACTGGGTTGAAGTGAATGACGACGGCAGCCCGGACTGGAATTGGGGTGCGGCCATTTTCATCTCGGGCGGTGAATTGTACCTGCGAAGAAACGGCGACCCCGACAAGGCTATTTACAGGGAGGCGGACCTGACAGGGGCGATCTCCGCGGTCTTGACTTTCGACTACCGAACCCTCGAC
>JBKHJD010000218.1:0-4069 GCA_046538315.1 Syntrophobacteria bacterium | reverse complement strand
GAAGTGGGTCATGGACATGGATAGCACCTCCTTGCCTGATTATGGTTTTCAAACCGTAAGTGACTGTGATCGGCAGCGATCTCCAATTGATTAGCTTTCCTCTCCCTGTGGCCTTTCCTTGCGGCCCGGCAATAATGGAGCGGGGCCCGGGAGCTGCTTTTTCACCCGTCCAAGCTGCCTTGCGCTTGTCCTATTCATTCTCGACGATCGGCAGTTCGGCCTGTTTTCCGCTTTCGACATTGCGCAGACGTCTGCCGAATGGAAACTGGGGGGGGGGCTGGCCTCCGGGTTCAACAATGCCAGCGGAAACGAGAAGTTTGAAGGCGTCTTCAACGGTTATGCTCAAAGGAATCGTCTCCTCCTTTGCAACGATCAAGTAAAATCCGGAAGTGGGGTTCGGCGTGGTGGGAACGAAAACGTTGATCATCGTGCTCCCCGTCTTCTCCTGGAGCTCTCCCGCGGCAGGGCTGGTAACGAAGGCAAGAGCATATACACCTTTTCGCGGATATTCAATAAGAATGACACGCTGGAACGCATCCTGACTCTCGCCGAACATAGATTGTATGAGCTGTTTCACTGCCGCATATACCGGACGGACGAAAGGAATATTCGACAGCACGTATTCGCCGCAATCAACCACCCGCCTGCCGATAAAGTTCTTCACCAGGACACCGGTGAGCATGACCAGGAAAAGGGCGAGGATAAGGCCCAGTCCGGGGATCTTGAAGGGTAGATAGGCATGAGGGTGAAACTTTGGCGGGATGATCACCAGCAGACGATCCATGAGCCTGAGAATGGCTGAGATCACGAAAAGGGTGACTCCCAGCGGCACAATAATCAGAAGACCGGCCAGGAAATATGCCCGGAGCTTGTCTTTTAACCGCTTGAAAATCGTCACGTTCTACTCATCGCTGCCACCCGCCCGAGGCTGATTGGACTCGTCTACCCATATAATACGGGGCTGGTGCTGGGCCAGTTCCGCTCCTTCAAGCAGTGCGTACGTTGTGATGATGACCAGATCGCCTGGTTCGCCCTTGCGAGCAGCCGCTCCGTTGAGACAGACCTCCCCGGATCCTTCCGGTGCAACGAGAGCGTACGTGTCAAATCGTTCGCCGTTGAAAAGGTTGTACACCTTGACCTGCTCGTAGGGGGCAATATCCGCCTGGGCCATCAGCGCTCGGTCCATGCTGAGGCTCCCTTCATAGTCCAGACAGGTAGCAGTAATTCGGGCCCGGTGAATTTTGCTCTTCAGAAAAATGCGCTGCACGGCTACAACTCCTCCATGTCATAGGCCGTCTCGCATCTCATCCAGTGAACCGTGACGGAGCTGGCTGCATACAAAAAGCCTTCAAGACGGCAGTCCAGAAGGCTCGCAGGTTCGCCGGGTCCGACTGCAATGTCACGCTGCACACATAGGTCGGCCTGAACTACTGGCTTGACACCGTCTCGGTCCGCATCAAGAGATCCAAGCAGCTTTGTTGACAATAATCAATATACTATATTACCATGACTTTCTTTCCGAGTCAACGAGCTTGTCTGCAAGGCCTGGGCCAGGTTCAGAAATTCCTGGAGGCTCAAGCTCTCCGGCCGTCTCCCCGGATCAACTCCAGCTTCCTCCAGGGCAGCGTCGAGTAACTCGCCAGGGAAATCCGCACGTTTGCTTGTCAGTAAACTGTTTCTCACGGTTTTGCGCCGATAACCGAAAGCAGCCTTGACCACACGGAGAAGCCAATCTGCGTTCACCCGCGGCTCCAGGGGACAGGGTCGAAAGCAGAGCCGTACCACAGTCGAGTCTACCCTTGGAGGAGGGTAAAACTGCGAAGCCTTGAGCCGCGTGAAGCGGCTGGCCTCGCTGTGATACGCCACCATGACCGAAAGGATGCCATAGTCCCGGCCTCCCGGAGCAGCCAGCAGCCGCTCTGCCACTTCATCCTGGAGCATGAGCACCGCTTGCTGGATTGAGTCTGACTCGGCCATGAGTTTGAACAGAACCGGACTGCTGATGTTGTACGGCAGGTTGCCCACGATTTTCAGTTTTCTGTGAAAGCGCCGACAGAGCTCCGGAAGATCCAGTTGCAGTACATCGGTACACTCTATGCTCACAAGCCCGCTGGAGCTCACTGCCCGAAGCTGTTGGCCCAGAAAATCCGCCAGCCGGGGGTCAATCTCCACCGCCACCACCCGGGCACCGCTACGACTCAAGGGCACGGTCAGAGCGCCCAGACCGGAACCGATTTCCACCACCACGTCGCCGGGCCCGGGACAAACGGCTGCCGCGATCTTCTCGGCGGTTGCCTGATGGATGAGGAAGTGCTGGCCCAGACTCCTGGCTGGCTCTCGTCCCAGAATCTTCAGTGCCTGATATGGTGAGATCATGGATACGTCACTGCGTCCTCGAGCCGGGAGGAATTCGCGATCAGATCTGTGATGCTTTTTCTCTTCTTTCCTCACGTCACCGAGCTTCCTGCACCCTGCCCGGCTGCCCGGCCGAACACAGTGTGCTCAACGGTGCCGGCAACATTTTCAAGTTGGAAGACCACCGCGTAGAGCTCTTCGCGTGACTGTCCAGGATTGATGCAGACAGTACTGCCGATCCGATCCAGGTACGCACCACTGACCTCCGGTGATTCATGGATGTGACCATGAAGTGTCAGGTACGGCTGGTGTCTCTCGATGAACTCCCTGATGGCTCGGCTGCCGATCCAGCGTCCGTCGGCCATTCTGTCCAGCTTTGTCCTGGACGGTGGTGAGTGCATTACGTAGACACCCTTGCGCGGGTTCTGAGGAGCCGGAAGCTGCTCGAGCTCCTCCTCAATGGATTTCAAGCCGGCAAAGTGCTGGTAAGGATCAACTGCGACAATCCGCCCGCCCTGGCTGCGGCAGGCCGTGCACCGCTGAGCCTGGCTCATCTCTTTTCGCCGGTCTCGACGCTCCCCGTCTTTGATGGTGAAAGGAGTTGGGGGCACATGCGCGTAGCCTATCACGTCGTAGCCGTCTGTCAGAATGTGCCTCTCGGCGTGCAGCTGACGCAGAAGACCCTTCTCGGCCAGTATTCGCAGATGCGTCAGGCTCGCCTGCCAATCATCGTTGCCCAGCATGGTATAAAAGGTAACCCCTGGAGACCTGGAGAGAAAACTCTCCAGGCTCGGCGCCAGGAACTCAAAGATGAAATCTTCTTGCTCCTGGATGGAATATTGAAAGGGGCCGTGGATGGGGAGTATGTCGCCCCCGACGATGACCGCCTGGGCCCTCATTTGTCCGGCAAGGTCAAAGAGTTCTCCGTAAAGGTCTCTGATACCATGGAGATCCGCGGCATAGACAACAACCATCTCTCCTCTCCCCGTCCTGGTTGAACTGAACCGGTACCGGCATCCCGTGAAACGCAACCCCGGTTACCCGAGCGCAAGCATCCTCTCCACCGCTTTCAGGGCACGTTGCCTTACCTCTTCTGGCATTTGGATCTGGAGTTGCATCTCTTGCAGGCACCGAAGCACCTTTTCCACAGTGATCTGCTTCATGTCGGGGCAAACACACCTTTCGGTAACCGGCACATACTTCACCTCTGGATTCTCCTTTCCGAGCGGATGGAGGATGCCGGTTTCGGTACCGATAATCAGGGTCTTTCCCCTGTATGAGCGGGCGTAGCGAAGCATGCCCCCTGTGCTCAGCGCCTCGTCGGCTGCGTCGATAACTTCAGGCCGGCACTCGGGATGAACCAGAACCTGGGCCTCCGGATACCGGGCCTTCTTCCTGGCAATATCATCCACATTAATCATCATATGAACCGGGCAGTACCCCGGCCAGAGTTTGAGCTCTCTGCCGGTTTGCCGCATGGCGTGAGTACCCAGGTACTGATCGGGAACGAAGAGAATGGGCCTGCTCTTTTCTGCGGCGTTCACCACCTGGACCGCGTTGGCGGAAGTGCAGCATACATCGGAGCCTGCCTTCACTCCAGCGCTGGAATTCACGTAGCAAACCACCTGGATCCCCGGATATTTGGCCTTTTCCCGCTCGAGCTGCTCGGCGTTGATCATGTCAGCCATGGGGCAGCCTGCCTTGATATCGGGAA
>JBKHJD010000217.1:0-4076 GCA_046538315.1 Syntrophobacteria bacterium | reverse complement strand
GTATAGACCTGGACATAGCCGTTCATTGCTGTCCTGCCTGTGGCTCCTCTGTACGGCAATGTGTGTCTTAATCCTCAGGCTGCGCGCTGCTCCTGAATGCCGCCTTGCATCTGCCCACGCACTGCCCGCACCGAGTGATTCACATAATTTTCCGGGAAACGGTAGATGCCGCCATAGTAAAAATCAGCGTAGCAGGCCAGGTGATGCCCCCGAGTGGTGGCGCTCCAGAAGCAGCGATTTTTGCCAAAAATCGGATCCAGGTAAAGACGGTGCTCATTCTCTTCGGGGACCATCAGCGTAAGCAGTTCGTCGTTGTTGGGCAGTCTCCAGTCGGTATGACCAGCAAATGCGGTTTCGTTCAGGCGCTGGACGTAACGCTGGGCCTCCGGCCAGGTCATCCGCTCCGGGGCCGGGCTTTTCTGCCAGATCAGTCCGGTCCGGACGTCGGTCACTGTTCCGTTGCCGTTGTCGACGAATCTAGCGGCCATATGCCTCTCCATACAATAGCGTGAGTGGTCCGTTGTCAGTAGTCCGTTGTATCAACCTTTTCATCGCCTTGGGCCTGCTGTCCCACATCAATCCTCCTTTATCCAGCTGACATTGGGACACACTTGACACCGGGGGCACGCTAAATGTCCCTTTTTCACGACATCTTTCACATTCCCCCTTTGCAAAGGGGGGGATTTTCGGAGCGCTTCAAAATCCCCTTTACAAAAGGGGGACTTCAAAGCGCACTTTCGTGATTCAGTGTCAACAGAAGGCTTGGTCCCGCTCAATTGCTTCATTGAAGACCGACCATCCCCATGCCTTTACCGTGCCACCCAGGGTGTCATGAGAGGATAAAAGTCAGCCTCTCCAAGGGGAGGAAGTCTTCCTCTCTCGTGGAGTGTGAGTCCTTCTGGCCTTTCGGGGTCCGGAGAGTTAACCAGCACCAAGTCCGAAATTGGCTTAACCCTCAGTACAATCACTATTTATAGCCCCGTGTGCCCGGTCTGTGCTAAGCTCATCCCGCCAGGGGAAGGGAAGACGAGTCTACGGATGCACACGAACTCGGCGCATTTCTCGGTTTTGGCGCCGGACAACTCAGAACAATCAACGGACAGTACGAAAATCTCAAGGCCTTCGAAAGTAGTGGAGCTGAAGATTGCTCAGGGTCTGGAGGTACTCGTCGGCATAAAGAAGATCGTCGCGATTTTTAATCTCGTTAAAGACCAGGGGAAGGAAAAACCGCACATCCAAGCCCAGCTCGTTGACCCCCTGGAGATTTGCCTCATGAAGTACCAGAATGGAGTAGTACAGGGTCAGCAGTCGAATCCTCGAGTCTCGACGGCATAGATACGAGTGGCCTCCCAGAGTGTTGAGAAAAAAGCCGGCATAGCGATACATTTTTTTGAGAGCCGGAAGGGAAGGTGGCGGTTTATCGCACTGGCTGCCGCTTATAAGCCAGCGGTAAAAGATGCCCATGAGGGGCTCTGACAGGTCCGATTCGTACTTGAGGATGTCGCGAACCGGCTCAATTTTCTTCTTTCCGAGGAGACGGAAAAAATAGAAGCTGTTCTCCAGAATAATCTCCGCCCGGTAATATTCTCCGCTTATCGTTGGAAGGTGGCGGCTCAAAGTTGCAACGAGGTCTGTAAAAAAAGCCCAGGTATCCTCATAGGCCTCAGGGAGGTTAAAGGTCTTGGCGGAATCAAGATAAAGACAGAAAGCACGGAGCGACTCTTCCAACTGCTGGCATTCCATGCATTTCGGAGAGACTCCCTTGACGAGGGGAGACTCGTCACCAAAGATCAGGACCAGGCGCTCTCTGGGGAGGAAAGATTGCGGCTCCTTTTGACGCTCCATCCGAGAAATGACTCTTTCCAGTTCTCGCGTTCGCTCCATCCAGGCCTGTCTCTCAGCGATGACGTGCTTTTCTGCGATTTTTTCAACCAGCGCATCCCATTTCCAAACGAGGATCCCTGCTGTTGCCATGATGACAACGACAGCCAGAGCAGCAATGACCACAGCCCTTTTTTCCATAGCCGACCCTCGTTGTCTTTGCTGATCGTGTTGCCGCGTGGTTGGGTTTGCCACCCTCGGTGACGCCCTTCTGATCCTTACCACTTTTTCCTTTGAAAATCCAGGAAATTTCCTGAAAGGGTTCCCCCTTCATCCCCTTCCCGCTAGGGGATGAGCGTAGCACACACTCAGGAGAGGGGAAAGGAAGTTTCCGGATGGACAGCAGGTAAAAAAAATAGTGCTGGGAAAAGGCCAGGAGGAGTGCTAGAATAAAAATGTCCCGATAAGCTCTTCTGTACCGACGTTGCCACAGGGAGCCAATCTAAGAATCCGCTTACGCTCTGGACGTAAGGCCAGTTGAGCTCCAAGAACAACTGGAAGGGACACTAGATGGCGGTGGCGCAGGCATCAGCAGGGTTTGTCGGGATTTTCTTTGCGGTGAACAGATGATCGTCGATCCGTTGCTCGAGAATCCTATTGAAACAACTCCTTCAGACCTTTCTGGAGCTGCTCTCTGGCTCTCTCCTCCAGGGGTAACTCCCGAAGCACCTCTTCTTCCAGCTTTTTGAGGGGTTTTTCCATTTTTGTCTTGAGATTTTTACGCAGCCATCCCTCATCGAGTCGATACTGCGGGTTATCGAAAGTGCCGACCACACGCAGGGGAATCTGCACAAAACCCTTGTCGTCAGTAATATGCGGGAGTATGTCCTGGAGGGTCTCGAATTTTCCGGCATACTGCTCCGGGATCTGAAGCAGCAGAGACAGGTCAAGCTTTCCGTCCAGCAGACCGGCGGTTCCGCTGCCCTGAATCTGGGCAACGGAACCCTGCATGTCAAGCTCCTTGACTGTAGCGATACCTTCAGAGGTCAGGATTTTTGCGGTGATCTGCGAGAAGTGCAGGCGCTTCAATTTCTCGGACTGCAATAGTTTGGCCAATCTGTCAACGAGCGGATGGCCGGAGAACGCGGCCTCATTAACCGTGATATCGGTACGCGATCGCAGTCGACCCAGATCGGGTCCCATGCCGTTCGCCTCGGACACAAGGGTCACATTACCGGCCCACTGGCCGCGAATTCCGGGCGAGGAGGCTTCGATGATTTCATCCAGGAGCACGTCCTCTATGGTCATGCGACATCGGAAAGGAGGCCCTGATAGCTCCAGCTGGGCATCAACGGCGCCCTCGAGTTCACCGCCATAGAGCGATGCTGACAGTGGTTGAACCTTGAGCTTTCCCTGCTGGAGTTTCAGCTCGCAGGCCACATCGCGGGCCAGAAATTTATCGTAAAAGAGCCAACCCAGATGAACCGTTCCCTGGGCATCGAGCGGAATGGGCTTCGGCTCCGAGTGGCTGGCTGCGGGCCCCGGTCCTGTGGATGATGCCCGGGTAGGGGCAGCAGGGGTTTCTGACCTCGAGGCCAAGCCCTCATCGCCCAAAGGCGCAGGGGCGCCTGGACCTGCCTGGGCAGCGGGCTTCTCCCGGGCTGGCAGTTGGGTCTGGGTTGAGCCGGGTTGTGGAGGGCTCACGTCGTTGAGGGAGGAGAAAAGCTCGTCCAGTTTGATTTCAGGCGAGTCGAAAGTGAACTGTAGCTGAGGCCGCTCGGCCCAATGGTCCAGACGGGCCTCCACGTGCGCCTTCTGTTCATTGAGGACAAGGTCGAGCTTGCCAACCTGCAAGCTCTGCCGGGAAAGGATTGTTTCCAGCTGAAAGGCGGCCTCCAGCTGAAACACTCCTGTAGGGGCCTCGCTCATTTTCATCTGGAGATCGCCCAGCTTCAGGCTCCCGCTGCTTTTTATGCGGTCGAAGCTTATTGCCGCCAGCGAGGCTTCAAGCGTCAGACTGCCGTGCTGGAGTTCGGCCGAGCCTCCCTTCATGACCAGAGGCATGATGGTGGCAAGATCGATTTCTTGCAGGTTCACCTTTCCATCCAGGGCGCTGGTGGCGAGATTCATGCTTCCCTTGATGGCAAAGGAACCTTTGCCTTTGCCCTCAAGTCTGCCGTTCATATGGAACGGAACGGGATCGGTGGTGGAGATATCAGAGATGCCTTACCAGCGGGCAGAGCCGTGAAGCACAT
>JBKHJD010000216.1:0-4082 GCA_046538315.1 Syntrophobacteria bacterium | reverse complement strand
CGCCAAAAGGCTAATGAATACAACAAATTGTACAAATTCCGAGACGTTCAATTATATATATACGAGGTCATAATCCCTGCTGCCGAGGCCCAGTTCCTCTGCGTAGTTCAGCTGGACGGTCCAGTCGATGTGAGGATAAACGCCGCGGAACTTGTCTTCACCCGGTCCCAGGTTTTTCTCCAGACAGCTTCCTCTCAATGCCGGCTGGGCGTTGACCAGATCCACCGAAGCCTGGTCGATGGCTACCGGATCCTTGCCAGCCAGGATGCCGATGTCATTGACCATGGGCACGTCGCTGTAGCCATAGCAGTCGCACTGAGGGGTCACTTTTCTAATGAAATTGAGAAAGAGCGAGTGTTCCTCCTTGTTTTTCAGCACTGCTACAGTATATTCGGCCATTTTTTTCTGAAATCTGGCCATGTCCTTGTCCCAGGCAATGGAGACGGCTCCTTCCGGGCAAACTGCGATACATTCACCGCAGCCGATACACTTCTTGGGATCTTTTTTCGCCTTTTCTTTTACGAGCTCAATGGCCCCGGCAGGGCAATGGCTGACACATTCCCCACAGCCGGTGCATTTCTTGGCGCTGAACTTGGGCGAGACCTGGCAGTGCTGCGCCAGCTTGCCCCGGCGGGAGGCGCACCCCATACCGAGGTTTTTGATGGTGCCTCCGAAACCCGAGAGTTCATGGCCCTTGAAGTGAGCGGCGCTGATAAGGGCGTCGGCATGTACCACATCGGCACCGATGTAGAACTCCTTGTAGATAGGAAGATCCACAGAAACTGCTACCTCGGAATTTCCTCGAAGGCCGTCGGCGATAGTAAGAGGAGCTGCCACCACCGCATAGGTAAAGCCGTTTTCAATGGCCGTTATGAGGTGATCGACGCTGTTGGTCCGCGAGCCTACATAGAGCGTATTGGCATCGGTGAGAAAAGGCTTGCCCCCGAGGGACCGAACGTAATCCACGAGATGACGTAGAAACGTGGGGGGGATGTAGGCGGTGTTGCCTTTCTCGCCGAAATGGAGCTTGATGGCCACCAGGTGGCGAGCCTTGAAGGTGTGCTGCAAGCCAGCGGCATCCAGCAGGCGATGGAGCTTGGCAAAGAGGTTTTCTTTGAGACTCGCCCGGAGATCCATGGCAAACACTTTGCTGGACATTGCCTCCTCCTCTGCTTTTTGACTCCTGATCAACCGCCAGCCTCTTCCTTTGCCGGCGGGCCAACCGGTTCTCCGCTTGTACTGGTTGTTATTTCACCACTTTTCACGGCTTGCGGACACCCATCATCATAGAGGACACGGTGGAGATCCTCGTTGACCGCCAGGCTGAGCACCTGTTTGCCTTCCTGAAACATGAGCCGTTTGTCCAGCATATCCGAGACGAAATTCTGGAGCCGATCCAGGGAGAGCCGCGGCAGGTGGCGGCGAACCTGTGCGAGGGTTTGCCTCGTTTCACAAAGGCGATAGATGGCCCGGGAGGTTCCCCGAAGACGGAAGGTCTCCTGCACGTAGTCTCCGCTTCGGCGGCGAATGAGCAGGAAGCTTCCCCCGTCGCGGTAGCTCAACAAAGGTTGAGGAAAGTGTTGCCGGCGCAAGGACTCGTAGTCGTGCTGCCAGCGCTTCACGGCGCGGACAACGGGCCGCCAGAGACGCCGCTGCCGGCTCCGATCGCCTGTATAGGTCTTGATCATGAGGCAGAGGGAACTGGAGAGGGAGTCGGGGAGCAGACAGTGATAATTGGGATGGTTGGCGATCCGGCGAATGCCGTACTGTTCAGGGCAGAGGGCAACGGGGCTGTTTTGACCCAGCCAGAAGCGCACCCTACGGAGAGGCTGGTAGGCCGCGACGAACTCAAGATTGCGGAGCGTTTCCTCTACATCCTCGGCATCACTTCCCGGAAAGCCGAGCATCAGGTTGGACAGATGCTCTATGCCCAGCTCCTCACAATGTTTCATAATTTCAATGTTCTGAACGGCCGTGGTGCCTTTGTTTATTTTTTTTAGAAGCCTTGAGCTAAGGGCCTCGATGCCTATCTGGACCTGCGTCACCCCTGCCTTTCGCAAGAGAATGAGCTGCCGGCGCGGCACGGTGGCACGGAGCTCGGTGAAAATCTCGAAGCTGCGGCTGAGATTGAGAATCGATTCGAACAGCTTCTCTGTTTTAGCCGGGTCCAGAATATTGTCCACGAAGGAGAACTTGAGGCTGGCGTGCTTTGCAGCCAACTCCTCCATCTCGGAGGCTACCTGGAGCGGCTCCTTGCTTCGATAACCTTGCCACTGAAGATTCAGATTGCAGAACCGGCAGGCTCGACCAACGGAGCCCGGCCTGGTCTGATGCCACCAGCAGCCCCGGGAAGTTTCCAGGGGAAGATTGGGCACCAGATTCGGGAAGCGATCCTGCTTTTTCAACTCCTTGAAGTAGTCCTGGTAGTCCGGAGAAGGCAGATGGGCAAGATCCGGCAACTGGCGATGGCCTGCTCCTCTGATCCGGCCCTGAGAATCGCGCCAGAACAACCCCAAAGAGTCCTCCTCCAGATTACCCTCTTTGAGGCGGCGTATCAGCTCGAGCAGCGGCAGCTCGCCCTCGCCGCTGACTACAAAATCGATCTGAGGGATGTTGGCAAGCAAAGAACTTCCTAATTCGGCTGCGCAACACGAGCCGCCGATTACTATCCGGGACTCGGGGTGCCGGGCGCGAATGCGCCTGATCAGGTAGAGCGATGAGGCCAACTGGGAGAGGCATATGGAGAAGCCGATGAGGTCATAGCATGGCCAGGGCAAGGCAAGATGTTGATTCCGATGGAGCCGGTCGATTTCGGTTGAGATTTTTTCCAGATTCAGGTGAAGTTTTTTGGATCTTGGGTCACGCTCCTTTCGGAGCAGATTCATGATCTCCGCGCGCTTGCCCGGATTGACAAGGTAGGCATAGACGGACTCTGCGGCCCAGGTTCGCTCTGCAATAGCGTTGTATAGCCGAATTCCCAGGAGGTTGGCAATCTCGAGGTAGGGGTGGTAGCAATCCACCTCTACATCAGGTGCCGTGCGGTTCAGGAAACTCTTCAGTGTCCCCAGTTGGATCGAGGGGCGGTTGGCCAACGGCCAGGGCATGGAGATGAGGGCGAGACGGAACGGCACCACGCTCAAGGCCTTTTCATCCAGACCAGGGCCAGCTCCGCGGAAGGATCATATTTGCAAAATCGCATCTCTGACGTCTCGTCCATGGACTGCTTCAGGGAGATGAGTTGATCGAACTCCGGGTTTACGACCACCTGGCAGAACCCCACCTCTTCATCTTCCACAAGGGGCAGGGGGTCTTCGTCCCAGATTTCTCCGGCAAGCTTCCTCATTCCCTTTTCCAGAACGCTGCTGCTGCATATCTTGTAACAGGCGCCGCAGTTGCAGGCGTAAACGGAATCAAAGTCGGTGGGAACGGGGTGTTGTCTTTCGCAGAATGGACAGACAATATTAAGGATCATCGGTGGCCTCCGCGCTGCTTCCCTCGAGGTTGGATTCGGGGATTGAGAAGGGACGGACCGAAAAAGCAAAACGGTATGATATACTCTTGCCGAAGTTCGCCTTTGCTTTGATACGCAATGAAACAATACGATGCTACCCCAAGTGCCGTGGATGGTCAAGCATGAAAAAAAATTGATGGTAACTGGTCGCAGGGGTGGAAAAGACTGAACGCCTTCCCTTGAGGCGCCTTAAATGTCAGTGGTCCGTGGTCAGTAGTCCGTTGTATCAAGATTTTCATTGATACCGGCGCTGCCATGGCCTTGCCGGGTACTTGCCCGCAGGGCTGGAATCTTTTCCTGCCCGGTCATTGCCGGGCAGGAAAAAAACAAATTTCCTTGGCGCGCTTCGCGCCTTGGCGGTTCAAGAGTTAAAATGAAAAGCGTCAGGAAACTATCAGCTCGTCAATGTACCACTGTTGGACGAAGTTTGCCGAGGGGGAGGTTCTATGAAAGATATAGAGGCAATAATGGAAATCCTGGAAGAAGCGTATCCAAACGCTAAAACGAGCCTTGAGTTCAAGAGTCCGCTTGAGCTTCTGGTTGCCACGGTGCTTTCGGCCCAGTGCACGGA
>JBKHJD010000215.1:0-4125 GCA_046538315.1 Syntrophobacteria bacterium | reverse complement strand
ACGAAGTCTGGAGTGAAACCCTGAACCTCTGAACGATGAACCCGTGAACGGTTACCTCTTTTTTATACGGTTACCGGCATAGGATTTCAAGGATTATCGGATGGGAAACGAACAGGTGGAACATTGCCCGTCAAATGCAGGAAGGCGCCCCGATTGGCATACTGGGATATCGATAAAGTCAGTGGTCCGTTGTCAGTAGTCCGTTGTGCCCATGGTTTCATAATCATCTCAAAGATCAGCCAGCGCGAGTTTTCTGTGGGAGCGGCTTTTAGCCGCGATTGAAAGCCAGCCAACCGGGAAGCTATCGCGGCTCGAAAGCCGCTCCCACAGGGTCAAGCGACACTATTTCAGCTGCAAAGTCAGTTCGTGGTCGACCGCCATCGAACAAAAGACCGGTTTCAGAGCTTGGGGTTATATATAGCTCGGCCAGCCTTTTTTTCCTGCTTTGGCAACGGACAACGGACCACAAGCAACGGACACTGTTGGACGTCAGTTGTCCGTTGTAGCAAGATTTTTATTGACCTAGCTCGGATATCAGCCGGCTAAGGTTGTCTCCATCTGGCTGAATCAACCTGATTTCCGTTTTTGGCAACGGACAATGGACAAGTGACAACTGACACCACTGGCACTGTCAGTTGTCCGTAGTGCGTGGCCCGTTGTATCAATGTAGTCAGATTCTCAAGTGAGATATCAGCCGACTTGAACTTTTTTGTGGTTATGTAGCGCGACTGGACCGTAGTTTGCGTTTTTGGCAACGGACAACGGACGACTGCCAACGGACACCACTGGTGGTAAATATCAGCCTATGGGTGTTGGTTTTCAGTTACAGGCAAGCTGATTACCAGGGACGGATGTCGGTCAAAGCCGTTTCTGAAAACCACGTTACCCCCATGCTCGGCGATGATCTGCTGAGACAGAGGGAGCCCGAAACGGCTGTCAAAGGCAGGCTCGCGGTAAAAGGGGAAGAAGAGCTGACTTTTCTCGGCAGGCTCGGAGTCCAGGCAAATGCCTTTGATCTCGATGACGATGTGCAGATGACTGTGCGAAGTGGTCACGGTGAGTTCGCGGCCAGTCTCCGTGCGTTGCAACGTTGTCTCGATGATGGAACGGAGCGCCTGTTCGATTAGGTGCTGGTCCACCTCTACCTCGGGCAGCTCAGTGTTGAAATTGGTGGTTACCTGGATTCCCCTGTGGAGGAAGTCATAGTGCAGTTGATTCAGGACCCTGGTGAGAATTTTGTTGATGTTGCTTGAGACCGGCTGCAACCGGATGCGCTTGAAGTTGTCCAGGACCTGATTGAGTGTTGCTTCAAGCCGGGCGACTTCCTTCAAGATGATTTCCAGATGAGACCGGTTGGGGTCCTCGGGCTCCATCCGCCGGTCCAGCAACCGGGCAAACCCGCCGATGGAGGTGAGGGGATTGCGGATCTCATGGGCAACGCTCAGGGACATGTCGCTGAGCACCTTGATTTTTTCGGTAAGCACCTGTTGTTTTTCCAGACGTTTTCTGGCGGTGATGTCAAAGACAAAGCCGTCAATGAACTTGATTCTGTTATTGCGTCTGACCGGTATGGAATGGTTGATGATGTGGCGCACCGAGCAGTTGCGGTGAATGATTCGGTATTCCAGAGTAAAAGATTCCCCCCTGCTCAAATAGTGCGCCCGTGCACTGTGCACCCGTTGCCGGTCGTCCGAGTGAATGTGCTGATCCCAAAAGCCAAGGTTTTCCCGGACTTCATCGTCCCGGTAACCAAAGACCTTGTGGCAATACGGGCTTATGTACAAAGTACGGAGCTGGCTGTCCAGAGTATACGCGACAAGCGGCGCTCGTCGGAAGAGACGGCGGTAGCGTTCTCTGGTTGCCTTTGAGTCCAGGGTTTTCTCGGACAGGCGCTCCCGAGTCACTGTGCGCAATTGGCTTTGAAGCCGTTTTTGCTCCAGATTATGGTCTGCGGCCTGAGAAATGGTCTGGGCTATCTCCCAGCCGAGTTCCATCACGGCGCTAAAATCGCTGTCTGCCATGATTCGCTGTTTCATGAGCGCTTGACGGTACGGTTCCACCTCAACCTGGAGGAGATCGGCGAGATCACAGATGCGAGACGGGCTGGGGAGATGATTGAACACATGGCCACATTTCACATGGGCCAGAACCTGCTGGTCAACGTGGATAGGAGCCAATCCCACCGTCAAATCAAAAGGGCAGGTACTCTGGAGCATCTTGCCGCTACCAGAGGCTTCTCGGCAGAGGTTGGTGAAGAATTGTTGACAGGGAGCAGGTTCACGCATCCGCATGTATGTGGGGCAGAATGCGGAAGTGGAGGGTTCGCCGCAGATGGCGTTTCCCTCGTTGTCTATAAGAGTCGCCGCAACCCCGGTAACCCGGGTCAATTTGCAAAGGAGCTCCTGGATGTGTTGGTGGTCGACGAGATCAACAAAATTCAACGAAGCGAGAGGCGACCGGGACATAATACCTCTCCATCACTCATTGATAGGCAGTACATACAACCCGGGATGATATTTCCATTAGTTTAAGCGTCGAGTCTAGAACATTTTTTTTTGTTTCTCAAGAGGAAAATGCAAAAAATGTGCAGAAAAACCGTTTTCATCAACCACACTTCACCATTTGGATCCAAGCCGACGAATTTTTTCTGGTCGCCGTTGTCCGAAGGACAACGGCCAAACGTCCAGTGAAACAGTATGTAGGGTTTGACATTTACTGAAATTTTTTGACAGAGATTAAAAAGCACCGTCCATTGACGATTTGTGAGATGTCGGTTGCCAAAAAATGACAAATGAATCATTGAACTCACGTTTTGCATCCGGAGCTTGGCTTGTACCCTGAATCCCGGGAAGATTCAGCTCGTTTTGCGGAAACGAATTCATTTCGTGAGTGCAAAACAGGTTTCCATACATCCAACACATACGTACCTTCTCCCGGCAGTCTCCGGCTCCGCTTCCAGCACCTAGGGTAGGGCCTACGGCTCGGACAGGAGCGGATAAGGGGAGGAGGAATGAGCGCAGTGGCTCGTGGAGGTCTATAATGACTGCATATCCTCATCTCTTTACTCCACTTAACGTCGGAGGGCTCGAGCTGGTCAATCGCCTGACCATGGCACCCCTGTACCTGGGCTACGCCGGAGAAGGCGGAAGGGTATCCCCCCTGCTGCTGGACCACTATCGGCTGATGGCGCAAAGTGGGGTGGCGCTGGTGGTTGTGGAAAATGCCACAGTCGATCACCCCACAGGCAGCGGCTCCACCAGAACCATACGAGCAGATACCGACGGTAATCTGGAGGCTCTGGCACGACTGGCTGAGACGATCAAGCGAGAGGGAGCGATGGCATCCCTGCAAATCAACCATGCCGGACGTTTTGCCGGCACCGGCGATCCGGTGGCGCCTTCCCCAGTGGAGACCTTCGGCCGGATACCCAGGGCACTAACCAAGCAGGAAATAAAGGAGATCATTGATTCGTTTGTCGATAGCGCCCTCAGGGTCAAAAGAGCAGGATTCGATATGGTGGAGTTGCACGGCGGCACCGGCTACTTGCTCGCCCAGTTTGTCTCCCCAGGGACCAACAAGCGAGAGGATGAATACGGCGGTTCCCTGGAAAACCGGCAAAAGTTTCCGCTGGAGGTAGTAACGAGGGTAAAGGATGCGGTGGGTACCTTCCCGGTGGGCTACCGATTCCTGGTAGATGAATGGTTACCGGACGGTCTGAAACTGGCAGAATCTACCCGATTTGCCAGGAGGCTGGCCGATGCCGGGGTTGCGTACATCTCGGTGATGGGTGGAACCTCTGAATCCTTTTTTCTGCCGGAAATCGTGGAAAAATCAAAACGGCAAGGCTACATGATTGACCTCGCCGCTGCCATCAAAAAGGAGGTGGGCGTTCCGGTCATCACGGCCGGCCGGATTGCAACCGGTGCGCTGGCGGAGAAGGTTATCGCTGGCGGCCAGGCTGATTTGATCGGCCTGGCTCGGGTTCTGTGGGCTGACCCGCAATGGCCCCAAAAGGTGAAGGAGGGCAGAGAAAGCGACATTCTCCACTGCGATCCGGAGTGCGACACCTGCATGCAGCTCGTGATGCGGGGCAAGCCAGCCTTCTGCGTGCGCTGGCCGCATGAT
>JBKHJD010000214.1:0-4128 GCA_046538315.1 Syntrophobacteria bacterium | reverse complement strand
CGCCAGGGGTCATCAACAGGACGATCACGAAGGCGGCCAGGAAAGCCGCCAAGAAGCCTGGATGAAACTCCCTCTGGAACCAGGAGAAAAATGGCTGTCTGCCCAAAAAGGTTTCCCCGGTCAGGCTTGCTTTCCCCTGGTCCACGTGGATGCGTTTTATTGTGGAGCTATCCGCCAGGCATGCGGCGACCAGGGCCCTATCGGCAATCATATTGATAAGCCTGGGAACACCTCTGGAAAGGCGGTACATTTTTCTGTTGGCCTTTTTCTCGAATGATATGGCTCCTGCCGCTCCGGCCATGCTGAGTCTATGCTGGATGTAGCCGCGCGTCTCCTTCTGATCAAGGGGATGGAGATGGTACCGGACAGATATTCTCTGCTCCAGATGCCTGAGTTCAGGCAGTTTTAGCTTTGCCGGTAACTCGTCAGTCCCAACCAGAATGATCTGGATGAGCTTCTCCTTTTCAGTCTCAAGATTGGACAGCAGACGCACCTGCTCCAGGCAACTGGTGGACAGATTCTGAGCCTCGTCAACAATCAGAACCGCGGTCCTGCCGGTGGCCGCATTGTCCAGCAGAAAGTGATTCAATTCATCTAGCAGTTCCTTGCGGCTGGTTGCTTTCCCTGAGAGCTTGAACTCCTCAAGAATGGCCCGGAGTAATTCCTCTTCAGCCAGAAGTGGATTGAGAATAAGGGCGGTGACTACCTTCCGCGCATCGAGCCGCTCAAGCAGTGCCCGACACAAGGTGGTCTTGCCGGTGCCGATGTCACCGCTTATCACCACAAACCCTTCTCGCTGCTGGATGCCGTAAAGCAGGTGGTGCAGTGCCTCACGGTGCTCCGCGCTCAAGAACAGGAATTTGGGATCCGGAGTGAGTCCGAATGGCTTTTCCTGCAATCCAAAATACTTCAGATACATGCAGCTACTCTAGGCGGCGCCCTTACTTGAATCCCTCAAGGAACCTGCGTTCCTCGGCCTTCATCTCGTTGATGCGCCTTCCCGCCAGAACCGTGGGAGTAAGCAGGATGACGAGCTCTGATTTGTTGGATATATCTTCTCTGTAATGAAACAGATGACCCAGAATCGGGATGGACATCATGCAGGGAACTCCGGTTCGGGTATCACTTCTCCGGTCTTTGATGAGACCTGCAATGATAATGGTCTGGCCATCGCGTACCTTGACCACCGTGTCTGTCTCTCGCACACTGAGCAGCGGAAAGGTGGTGATGTTATCCGGGGAAGGCACGTCTTTGATCTTCTCGGAAAAGCTGGGATGAATATTCATGATAATGGAACCATCGGCCGCAATCTGGGGAGTGACATCCAGGATAACGCCGATGTCCACCACATTGGGGGTAAAGGTGATTTCGGAAATACCTTCGGACACGGTTGTATCGGATGTAAAGTAGACATCCTGGTCGGTAATTTTGACGATCGCTGCCTGGTTATTGAGAGTGGACACCTTGGGACTGGCCAGCGTATTCACTGTGCCCTGTATCTCCAGGGCTTCTACCAGATCTGCCAGCTTGAAAGGGTTGCCGCTGATGTCCGTGCTGGTACCGGTCACTCCTAGAATCCCGCTTCGGGTAAGCTCGCCGGCGACATCGTATGAAAAGCTCAGGGTAGAAATGTCCAGATTCAGCAGCTGCCTCTGGATGTTGTTCCAGCGAATGCCTGTTGTGTACTCTCTTCTCAGGACCACTTCAAAAATACGTGCCTGGATGAGTACCTGCCGCTGGATCGAACCCTCTACCTGTTCCAGGAATTGGCCTACTTCCCGAAGATTCTCTGGATAGTCCCGCACCAGCACTACCCCACTTATCCGGCTGATAACCAGCTTCTTGCCTTCTTCATTGGTCAGACTCGTGACCAATCCTTCCTTGCGCGCCCTGACCACCTCCTCTGGCCTTTTCTCGCCGAAGACAATAGCGGTCAACCCTTCTTGAATCTCCACCCATGGATCCAGTTGATCCAGGCCGGTTACGCTGCTCTCGCTCCCGCTGATCCTGGTGCCTTCTCCGGCGCCGGTGCCGTGCGTGGCGATGATCTTCTTCTCTCCCTTGCGGCTCGTGTTGATGTAGTTCAGGGGAAAGATCCTTGTCTCCATAAGCGGTTTCGAGATGCGGATGAGCTTGCCCTGTTTCCGGTAGACGTATGCTAAAGGTGTGAGTACGGCGTCCAGGGCCTGTTCCAATGTGACCTGGTTGAGGTCCACGGTCACCGTTCCAGTGACGTCGGGATCTACCACGAGATTTTCTCCGCTTTCCCGGGCCAGGGCCAGCAGTACGTCTTTGAGCCGCCCATCCCGGACCCTGAGCGTGTAGAGCCTGCCGCTGGCCATCTGTGGTGGAGCCTGCTCCTCAATCTGAGGAACCGGAAGTTCTTCGAGATGCATCTCTGCGGTCGGTGCCGCTGCCGGTGGCTTCTCCGTGGCTGGCTTGCTGGTCTTACCAGCGCAGCCCACTGCCAGAGCCAGAACAGCCAGCACGGCTGCTGCCCTCAATAAAGCTGCCCGGCCACTTCGTTTCGGACTACCTCTCCCCTGCGCATAGCCTGTGGTGCAGAGCCCATAACGTCTCAGAGACGTTGAGTTCTCGTGTCTTGGCCTCATAGCAAGCCCTTGGCTGAAAGCTCAAGGCTTCAGGTTGGCCGGTACTGATGAGCCGCCAGGCAATACCCGCTCTGTTGGCACTCGCTACGTGCAACCCGGCCGACATGTCTTGAGCTTATGGGTTTGAAGTCCAGATTCTGCTCCTATCCCCCCTCAAAATTCCATTTTATCGACTGCCCGCTGGTCATTGGGCTCCAGCCTTCTACTCTCGTGCCGACTGGGAGGTTACCCGAGTCTTCGGCCTCGGGACCGGCAATACCCTCTGCCCCCCGGCGCCGTGCAATACCACCCCATCCAGGGTGATTCTTGCAACCCTCGCTCCATTGACCAGGTCTCCTTCCACAACGCTTCGATCTCCAATGACCGCCACCCGCTTCGAGCCACTCACCACCACCGCAGAGACCTTCGGCAGCGGTTTTCCGCTTTCCTCCACCTTTAATTCCGGAGGCCCAGGTTCTCTGGCGGTCCCGGCTGTTGCAGTGACTCCAGGAGGGAAAACAAAAGGGTCCCGGCCCCACGTCTTGGGCTCCTGCACCGGCTCCTTGTCCTGCTGTCGTGGCGTATCTGCCAGTTTTTCCGGGGAAATCTGCGGTATGCTGGCCACCTGAGGCATCTCGGCATCAGGGCCAAAAAAGCGGACCAGAACCCAGAGGGCCGCCACCATGGCCAGTACACCCAGGACCGTTCCTTTTTTGGGAGGCTTGCTCCAATCCATACCACTTGTCCGTTGCTTCCCCGCCGGCCAGCCTCAAACGAGGCCACGCCACCGTTCATACCGACTGGCTGCTGGGATTCTAGCCCCGTACCACGATCGCTACCCTGAGCCGCACATCAAGGCGACGCGGTTCCGCCTGATCACGCTCGAGCTCCAGAGCCGCGATACGCACATAGAAGTGCTCTCGCTCGAGGGCCGCCAGGAACTCTCCCAGTTCCTGGTACCGACAACGAATGCCTATCTCCATCACTGAACGACGAAACTGTGCAGGCTTGCCCGCTCTGGTGGTCATCTCCTCAGCTTCCTCTGGCCGCACATACACAAGGCGGAGACCATGAATGCGGGCCTGGTCTGTCAGACGATGAATAATCTGGCTAAGCTCAGCCGGGGAGGACAGGCTGCGGTTCAGTGCAGCCAGCTCCTGCTCTTTCCTGAGCACCTCCTGCCGGACTGCCTGGAATCCAGCCAGTTTTGTTCCCAGACTCGCGAGTGCCTGGTTCCCGGCGGTCAGCTCCCGGCGCGCCTGGTGCAGTCTTTCTCTCTGAGGCGCAATCACCAGCTCTTGCATCAGGGTGACCACCAGGGCAATGGCAACCAGTGTAGTGAGCAGCTTTTCCCGGGTGCTCAGTTGGCGCATCTTCTTCTCCGGACAGTCTGGTTACCAGGCATCAGCAATCCGCACTCATTCCCGCTCCGCTTCTTCCCTTCCCGCCCGGCTGACCACGGGACACACTTGAGACTGTGGACATGTTAACTGTCCGTTTTCGCAACATGAACATGGTTTCCCTGCCCTGTTCCCCC
>JBKHJD010000009.1:0-18670 GCA_046538315.1 Syntrophobacteria bacterium | reverse complement strand
TTCTTGTAATTTTCCGACTTGACGATTTTCTACTCAACGATTTGACGATCTCTGGCCAATGAACCGGATTGTCCTTGTCACCGGAGGCAGCAGGAGCGGCAAGAGTAGATATGCCCTGGAGCTTGCCGCCCCTTACTCCACAAAAGCCTTTATCGCCACTGCCGAGGCATTGGATCCGGAAATGAAAGCTCGCATGGAGCACCACCAGCAACAGCGCGACCCAGCCTTTCTTACTGTGGAGGAACCTGTGGATCTGGTATCGGCCCTCAAAAGCTTACCGGAGAAAACAGAGGCCGCGGTCGTCGACTGTATCACCGTCTGGCTCGGCAATCTCTTTCATCGTCAGAAGATCAACGACGGAACCTGCGGCGAGATCGAGGGCTTTTGCCGAATCCTTGACACCCCGCCCTGCCATTTGATTTTGGTGACCAATGAAGTCGGGATGGGAATCGTCCCCGGTGATGCGGTCAGTCGGCTCTACCGCGATCTGGCAGGCAGCATCAACCAGCGCCTCGCCCGCCGCGCCCACGAGGTGATTCTCATCGTCTGTGGCATTCCGCTTCGGGTCAAGTCTCCAGAGTGACAGCAAACGCTGAGCGCTCGGCCGGGAAAAGTATCTTTATGAAAACACTGCAATCCATTCTGGGGCCAATCGTTCCTGTTGATCGGAGCCTGGAGCCTGAAATACGGCTCCACCTGGACAGGCTTACCAAACCCGTGGGAAGTCTGGGGATTCTGGAGGATCTGGCCGCCCGCTACTGTCTTGTGTCCAATACCACCACCCCGCGATTGGGAAAAAAGCGAGTCGTCGTCTTTGCCGGCGACCACGGTGTCGCCGTAGAAGGAGTCTCCGCCTTTCCCAGTGAGGTTACGCCGCAGATGGTTTACAACATGCTTGCTGGCGGCGCCGCCATAAACGTCCTTACCCGGCATCTGGACGCTGATCTCCAGGTAGTTGATATCGGGGTCGCCGATCCCTTACAGCTGGCCTCAGGCCTGGTGCGCCGGAAGGTGAGGCACGGTACCGAGAATCTGAGCCAGGGGCCGGCAATGAGGGAGGAGGAAGCCCTCCAGGCGATCCAGGTCGGGGTAGAGCTTGCTCATCTGGCTGCCAGAGACGGGGTAAACCTGCTCGGTGCCGGAGAGATGGGCATTGCCAACACCACCGCGTCTTCTGCACTTTACGCCTGTCTGCTTCCTTGCCCGGTGGAAGACGTCACCGGTCCTGGCACAGGCGTTGACAGGGAAACACTTCAAAACAAAGTCAGAATCATAGAACAGGCCCTGCAAAAGAACGCTCACAACCTTACCGACCCCTTCAGGAGCCTGGCAGCGGTGGGCGGCCTGGAGATCGCCGGCATCTGTGGCCTGATTTTGGGGGCGGCTGGACGTCGGCTGCCGGTGGTAATTGACGGTTTCGTCTCGTCAGCCGCGGCTCTGGTAGCGCTGCGACTCTGCAGCTCGGTGAGCGACTATCTCTTTTTCAGTCACTGCTCAACCGAACCCGGTCACCGCACCTTTTTCCGCCACCTGGGCTTGAGGCCCATACTCGACCTCGATATGCGTCTCGGGGAGGGGACCGGTGCCGCCCTTGCCATGTATATCATTGAAAGTGCCGTAAAGATCTATAACGAGATGGCCACCTTTCAATCAGCAGGGGTGAGCGGCAAGGCCGAGTAGTCAGCAGGCACTACATACCAGGCACCGTGAGGTCATTAGGCTGCGCTACCAGTACCGTTAGGTCTTTAGATCGCTATCATGAATGACTTCGAGGTGAGAGCGGGCCAAAGTGAGGCGACCAGCAGATGACTACGCTATTGCAGCGTGCTGGCCTCGGCCTGGCGGCGAGAGACGTGACATGCTTCAAGGATTGGTGAGCGCCTTCCGAACTCTGACTATCTTTGCACTTCCCGGCCGGGAGTCGGCTGACTGCACCGCAGCGCTTCCCTTTTTCCCTGTTGTAGGCTGTGTGCTCGGCCTGTTGCTCTGGCTCATGAGCCTGAGCAACGCCCTTGTCAATTGCAACGGCTGGCCCGCCGGTGTGGCGGCGCTGATGCTTCTCGCCAGCGTCGTCGGCACCGGAGCCCTTCATCTGGATGGCCTGGCCGATCTTGCTGATGCCCTTGGCGGAGGATGGAACCGCGAGAGGCGGCTTGAAATCATGAAAGACTCTCATCTTGGGACTTTCGGGGCCGTAGCCCTTATTGTCGTCTTGCTGTGCAAATGGCTTGCCTTCTCCCGGCTGGTAATCGCAGGCAGCACTTTCTGGGTTGTGCTCGTTCTCATGGTCTCCCGGGCCATGCTTGTGGATCTGACGGTACGACTTCCTTATGCTCGCTCTGAAGCCGGTACCGCCGGTGCTCTCGTACACGGTGCTTCGGCACGACATCGTCTCGCGGCTCGCGCCTTTACCGCTGTTGTCGCAGTGGTAGTCTATGGTCCACTTGGCCTCGGCGCCCTGGTCGCAGCCCACAGCCTGACCTGGCTGTTCGGAAACTGGTGCTTGCGAACCCTCGGCGGAATCACCGGCGACCTGCTGGGTGCAGGCAACGAGCTGGTGGAGACTACATTGCTGCTCCTCACCGCAGCGCCAGGTTCTGCCATTATGGTCTATACCGGCTGGGGCTGGCTTTTCCCGTAGACGTGCAGAGCACAGGTTCGGCACCTCTGACAAAACAGTCCCCTGCACAGCAGGTTACCTGCCGGATGCTCAAAGGTGATAACCCGACCGTACCATGACCAGGAAGCTTATGTTGGAGCAGGAGCACATTCACGGCGGCGACCCGGAGCGGGAGCTGAAACGGCTCGGTCTCGAGCCCCGCAACGTTCTGGATTTCAGCATCAATGTGAGTCCCCTGGGGGTTCCTCCTGAAATCCGAGCCATCTGGAACGAGCTCTTTCGGGAAGTCAACCGGTATCCCACCATAGACGGACGCGGGGTGGTCCACTACTATGAGAGACGCTTCGGCCTGGATCCGGACCAGGTACTGGCAGGCAACGGCTCCACTGAACTCATCTACCTGACCCCGCGGGCCCTGGGACTCAGAAGGGTGGCAGTGGTCACTCCCTCTTTCCATGACTATACCAGGGCCAGCCGGGCCGCCGGGGCCGAATTGCTACCGGTTCCTCTCGATGCTGAGGCCGGTTTTGCGCCACCGGAATTCTCCGTTCTTGAAAAGGCCTTTGCCAGGGGAGACGCTTTGTTCATCGGCAATCCCAACAACCCTACCGGCACCGTCTTCCCGCGGCAAATCCTCCTGGACCTCGCCAGTGCTTTCCCCCACAAATGGCTGTTGGTGGACGAGGCCTTTGTCCAGTTTCTCGACAACCCCCAGGCCTTCACGCTCATCAACCAGAAGCAACCGGCCATGAACATACTCGTCTTTCACTCCCTTACCAAATTCTTTGCCCTTGCGGGCCTGAGATTGGGAGTCGCCATCGGCCATCCGGATGTTCTCTCCCGGCTGAGGCCGCTGAAAGAACCCTGGAGTGTCAACCGGGTAGCTGAAATGGCGGCGTTCCACCTCACCGGCTGTGGCGAATACGAGGAGCGTCTTTGTCGGCTCATCGGCCGGGAACGCCCCCGGGTTTTCAATCGTCTCCAGGACATGCCCGGGTTCGAAGCGTACAGACCCTCAGCCAACTTCCTCCTGGCCCGCTGGCGGTGCACCGCTGAATTGGACGATCTCTTGCATTTTCTATTAAAATCCGGAATTTATCTCCGTGACTGCCGCAACTTTCCTGGCCTGGAGAACAGTTTCTTCCGCATGGCCATTCGACTCCCCGAAGAAAACAACCACTTGCTTTCAGTGTTGCATTCCTCCAGTGCCCGATACTTATGATCCTCGCCAGCGCTATCCTTTTGCTTGCCTTTATTCTGGACCTTCTCCTGGGCGACCCGCCGTACCGCTTCCATCCGATCCGGCTGATGGGTATGTGGGCACGTGGGTCAGAAACGCTTCTTCTGGGTCTGGGTCTCTCGGGCCGGACCGGTGGCACGATGCTGGTGGTGGGGACAATCGTTGCCGCCGTCGCAGGCTATCTCGGCCTTCGCTCGGTGCTCGCCGGAATCCACGGCTGGTTTGCGATTATTGTCGATCTCTACATCACCTACTCCTGCCTGGCTTTAACTGACCTTCTCCGGCACGCCATGCCCGTCGCAGACGCCCTGGCTCGAGACGATCTGATCGAGGCCCGCTCTGACCTGCAGAGAATTGTCGGCCGGAACACTGCCTGGCTGGACTCGGCCGGCGTAGCCCGGGCTGCGGTGGAAAGTCTGGCGGAAAACTTTGTCGACGGCGTCCTTTCGCCCCTTCTCTGGTACGGCGCCGGAGCCGTCCTCGCCCGGCTACTCCAGTTCCCTGGAGCCACAGCGGCAGGGGTCTCGATGGTGATCTGTTTCAAGGCCACCAGCACCCTGGACTCGATGGTTGGCTATCGCCACGGCCACTATCTGCTTTTTGGTCGACCGGCCGCCCGCCTGGATGACCTGGCCAACCTGATTCCCGCTCGCCTCTCACTTGCCTTTCTCTGGGGGGGTGCACTGCTCAGCGGTGAGAATGCCCGGGCGGGGTTGCACACTGCCAAACGTGACAGGCTCAAACATCCATCACCCAATGCAGGCCACCCCGAGAGTTTTGCCGCAGGAGTTCTGGGGATCAAATTGGGCGGGCCCAGCCCTTACCCTGGAGGCTGGGTGGAGAAACCCTGGCTGGGAGGGGGCGACGCAGAGCCGACCGCCGATCATATCCGCCGTTGCGCTCGCATGATCTCACGCTCGGCGTGGCTGTGTTGTATCCTTGTTGTAGCCGCCGGCCTCTGTATGTCCGCTGTGCTCTCGTAGGTCGCGTCGTTTTAACGGCTCACCGCCTGCATTCGATGACACTTTTCCAAAAATATCTTGGCAAAAACACTTTTCTCTATACAATCTTTGACGAACGACAAAACTACGAGGGGGGTATACGTTCGAGCGAGTGCCGGAACTTTCATTATCCTACCTGTAGCGGACCGGGGGCCAGGCACCTCACCGAAGTATTGTAAGGCGGATTTATGTTATGGGCGTGGAGGGCATTGTTCTTCTAATCCTGGCCAGCGTCATAGGCCTTTACCTGGCATGCAATATTGGCGCCAACGACCTCGCCAATGCCATGGGCACATCTGTGGGCTCAGGTGCCATAACCCTGAAGCAAGCGGTTCTCATCTCCATTGTGGCCAACTTGCTGGGCGCGGTGCTGGCTGGAGGACATGTCTCTGATACCATCAGCAAGGGTATGATTGACCCGAGCCTGCTCGCTGCAACACCGGACAAACTGATGCTGGGAATGTTCGCCGCTCTGGCTGCTGCGGGTATCTGGGTCCATACGGCCACAATACTGGGGTTGCCTGTTTCCACCACTCATTCCATCGTCGGGGCCGTGGTGGGATTTGGGATACTCAGTGTCGGGTTTGCTGCGGTTTCCTGGGGCAAGGTGATCGCTATTGCGATCAGCTGGATCCTCTCCCCCGTTTGCGGCGCGGTCATTGCTGGGGGCTTGTACTATGTAGTTCGAGAGAAGATTCTCAGGTCGCAATCACCCGAGGCTGTAGCAATGAGATGGGCACCCTACCTGATTGGCTGCGTGCTGGTCGTGCTTGTCCTGTCCTTTGTTTTCAAGGGCCTGGAGAACCTGCACTTGAATCTGGGCTTTGCCCAGGCCCTGACACTGGCGCTGCCCTGCGCCGCAGTGGGCGCCATGGCGGGAAGATTCTGGCTGCGATTTCTGGTTCGAGAGGACTTGCAGGCCAAAGAGCAGACCGCATCGCTGCAGGCATTCTTTGCGCACCTGCAAGTTCTGACCGCCTCGTACGTGGCCTTCGCCCATGGTGCCAATGACGTGGCCAATGCTGTCGGACCCATGGCTGCTATCTTCTCCGTGCTCACAACCAAAACAGTAGCAATGCAGGTGAACGTGCCGATCTGGATGCTTGCTGCAGGCGGCATTGCCGTGGGCGGTGGCCTGTTCGCCTTCGGCAGCCGGGTCATGGCCACCATCGGCGGCAAGATCACCGAGGTAACGCCGGTGCGTGGTTTTTGCGCCGAGTTCGGCGCGGCGACCACGATTCTCGTGTGTTCAAGGCTGGGGCTACCCGTCTCCACCACCCACGTGCTGGTGGGAGCCGTAGTGGGGGTGGGTTTCATGCGCGGGATGGGTTTTCTCGACTTGCGGTTGCTCCGAAATATCGCCTCATCCTGGGTTATAACTTTGCCCTTTACTGTAGTCCTTGCCATGGTTTTCTATAAATTGCTTACCCTGGTTTTTTATTAAGCCTATTCCTATGCCGGGAGGAATTGCCATGCGGTTTTCATTCTTTTCCCTCTTTTATCTCTCACCCTTCGAGAAGCTGAAAGACCACGCCGATAAAGTGAAGGAGTGCGCCTGGATGTTCAAGAAGGCGGCGGAATGCTATGTGAGAGGGGAGTTCGAGGAGTTTGACGCGCTAACCGAAGAGGTGGCCAGGATCGAAAGCCAGGCTGACGATATCAAGCGCAATCTCCGCAACCACGTGCCCCGGGGGCTGCTCATGCCGGTGGACAAGTTCATGTTCTTCGATTGCCTGCGCCAGCAGGACCATGTTGTGGATCACGTCGAGGAAGCCCTGTATTGGCTCTCTTTCAGACCGAAAAGCGGCATACCGGAGCGGTTGGTGGGAGATTTCCTGGAGCTTATTGACGCGGTGATGCCCGCCATCCAGAAGCTCCCTGATCTCGTCTCCCAGGCAATTGTCTACCTCAGGAGCAGGACCGAGGTCGAGCGCACCAAGCTCAAGAGCATCATCCGGGACATCCGTCAGGCTGAAAACGAGGCCGATCTCCTGGAGCACGAACTGAAAAAAAAGATCTTCGCCGAGTTGCAGGACCCCGTCGTGCTCTTTCACACAGTGCGGGTGGTTGAGATTGTCGGCAGCATTGCCGATGATGCCCAGAATGTGGCAGACCGCATGCGGGCCATGATGGCCCGCTAACAGCACAGGAGGCCTTTTTCAATGTGCTGCAGAGGTGTTTCGACTTTGTAACAGAATTATCACAATTCTGTAACGAAAAGCTGGAATACTCCTCTTTCCCGGTTATCTTGGAGGGATAAATGGCCACATCCACGGTGCTGGTGGTTGAAGATGACAGGGACATCCTGAAACTAGTGACCTACAACCTGGAGACTGCCGGCTTTGCTACCCTCGTCGCCGAGGACGGCTACGAGGCTCTGGTCCTGGCCAGGCGGCACCTCCCGGATCTTGTCATTCTTGATTTGATGCTGCCACATCTAGACGGTTTCGAGGTCTGCAAGGAATTGAAGCGAGCTGTGGCGACCAGAGATATTCCAATACTCATGTTGACGGCTCGGGGGGAGGAGGTGGACCGGATTGTCGGACTTGAACTGGAAGCTGATGACTATGTGGTCAAGCCCTTCAGTCCACGAGAGCTCATCTTGCGCGTGCGGGCGATACTGCGACGGTGGACCCCGAAGGAGACCGGTATTGCTGTATGGCAGCGGGAAGGCCTGGTGGTAAACCCGGAGGCGCACCAGGTTACGGTGAACGGCGAGCAAGTCTATCTGACGGCAACGGAGTTGCGCCTACTGGTGGAACTCGCTCGAAACCAGGGCAAGGTCCAGTCCAGGGAGCACCTGCTCGATAAGGTCTGGGGCTACCAGTTCGAAGGTTACGGCCGGACCGTGGATACACACATTCGCCGTTTGCGCCAGAAGCTCGGGCCGTATGCCAACCTGGTGGAAACGGTGCGCGGTGTTGGATATCGGTTCCGGGAATAGACAATGGGAAAAAATCTCTCTTTCAGAACGCGCCTGCTCCTTTCTTTCTGGGCGGTACTTCTCGTGGCGCTTTTGCTCCCGGCACTCTACTACCGTCACAGCCTGAGCCAGGACATCGTGGCTGAAACCCGGTCTCATGCCTTGTGCCAGCTCAATCTCGCTCACTGGCTCCTCGGCCAGGAAGCAGAGGTAGAAAATGCCATGGGCCTGCAAAAATGGGGGCAGCGACTGGGTGAGCAGCTGGGGGTCCGAATTACATACGTGGCCGAAGGGGGAGAGGTGGTCGCTGATTCGAGGGTTCCTTTTTCGGAAATCCCCCGTCTGGACAGTCATGCCACGCGTCCCGAGATCATTCAGGCCTTCAACGAAGATCTCGGCACCAGCATTCGCTACAGCGCTACTTTGCAGAAGGATTTGCTCTATCTGGCCAGGAGAACCGGCTCTCGCGGTGGGATTCCATCTGGAATCATCCGGGTGGCGGTACCATTCTCCCGGGTAAAAGACCGCCTGGATGAGCTGACCAGGAACTTCGTTTTAATTGTGGCGCTGACCTTCATTGCCACCGTGTTCCTCAGTTATGCTCTGGTGCGCCAGCTCGAAACCCCGCTGCGCAGTATGATTCGGGCCGCAGAAGATATCGGCAGCGGCAATTACGGACAACGCATCCGCTTGTACCCTGGTCGGGAGTTCTCGCCTCTGGCCCGGTCTATCAACCAGATGGCAGAGAGGATCGAGGCCCATGTTCAAAATGTCACTGCGCAGAAAGAACAGCTGGAAGCCATCTTGAACGGAATGGCCGAAGGGGTAATGGTCTTGGATTCCAGAGGGAAAATCCAGGCAACCAATCCGGCCCTTGCACTAATCGTTGCTGACCTTGCTGGGAGCATCGGCCGAAGTCCTCTGGAGGTTATTCGCAGTCCGGAATTGCAGCAAGCCTCGGAGCGGGTTTTGGCCGGGGAGGATGAGTGTGAGCACCAGCCCTGCAATTTGCAGATCACCACAGAGGAAGAGCGAGTCTTCGATGTCAATATAGTGAGATTCGGGGATCAACAGGGCGGAACGGGCGCGATTGTCGTTTTCCATGACATCAGCGAACTCAAGCGCCTGGAGAAGGTTCGCAAGGACTTCGTTGCCAACGTCTCCCACGAACTGCGCACCCCGCTCACTTCGGTCAAAGGATATGCCGAGACGCTGCTCTCCGAGGAGCAGGAGGGCTCCGGCGCAGTCCGCTCGTTTCTCGAGGTGATCTTGAAAAACGCAAACCATATGACGAAGATGGTTGACGATCTCCTCCAACTGGCCGGGCTCGAGGCGAACAGGAGCCCGGTGGCGGCTCCTCCTATCAATGCAGTTGATCCCCTGGTTTCAGCCTGGAAGGCCTGTACGTCCCTGGCCGGCAGCAAGGACGTTCACATGGAACATACCCTTCCGGAGGAAGGGGTGCGTGTGCTGGCCGACTATAACCAGTTGCTTCAGGTTTTTCGCAACCTCCTGGAAAATGCCATCAAGTACAGTCCCCCTGAAGCTAGCGTGAGCGTTTCCTGCCACCTCGGGGCTGAGATGGCAACATTCCAGGTGCGTGATCGGGGCCCGGGCATTCCGAGACAAGATCAAACGAGGATCTTCGAGCGGTTTTACCGGGTGGGCAAACATCGAAGGAACCACCTTGGAAGCACCGGCCTCGGTCTCGCCATCTGCCGCCACGTCATACAAAACCACGGGGGCGGGATCTGGGTGGAAAGCCCCCCGAAAGGAGAAACCGCGGGGGCAGCCTTTTTCTTTACCTTGCCCCTTGCGCCTTGAGTGCTTCAGCCATTCTGATGAAGCAGGAAAAGCCCAATTCTTCGGGGAATCCCTCCGAGCGATGGTGATGTTGTCGATTGGCCCTTATGATGAAAAAACAATCAGCCGCTTCTCCATTGATTTTAGATGTTGTCCTGTGCACCCCTCTCTCAAAACGAGGACCAATGGGGAGAAACAGACCCGGACGACAAGGACATGGTAATGAGTAAGCCACCGAAAATGGCTACCAAACACTTGAATTTCTTTTACGGAGATTTCCAGGCCCTGGTGGATATCTCACTTGACTTTTCGGAGAATCAGGCCACAGCCCTCATCGGGCCATCTGGCTGTGGCAAGAGCACGTTCTTACGCTGCCTGAATCGAATGAATGACCTCATTGCGGCAACTCGAATCGAAGGCGAGATCCTCCTGGACGGTCAGGATATCTACCGGCACGAGGTCGACGTGGTGGCCATACGGCGCCGGGTGGGTATGGTATTTCAGAAACCCAATCCGTTCCCCAAGACGACTTTCGACAACGTCGCCTACGGCTTGCGGGTCAACGGCTTCAAGGACAAAAACCTTGTTATCGAACGGGTGGAGCAAAGCCTCAAACGGGCAGCCTTGTGGGATGAGGTCAAGGACCGGCTGGACAGTTCCGCCCTCGGGCTCTCGGGTGGACAGCAGCAACGGTTGTGTATCGCCCGGGCCCTGGCGGTGGAACCCGAGGTGCTCCTCATGGATGAGCCCGCATCCGCTCTGGATCCCATTGCCACCCAGAAAATCGAAGAGCTCATCCATCAACTGAAGCGAAACTACACCATTATCATTGTCACTCACAACATGCAGCAAGCAGCACGCGTGTCGGATATAACTGCATTTTTTTACATGGGTGAACTCGTGGAGGTGGACAGGACAGAGACCATCTTCACCCGGCCCAAGCAAAAGCAGACCGAAGACTACATCACGGGCCGCTTCGGCTAAGGGAGTTGGAGCGCTTTTATGAGGACGCCGGAGCCGGACAGCTTACGATACATCTATGTACAGGGAATGTAAGTATGGAAGCCAGCCATTTTCACCAGGAACTGGAACAACTCAGGCTGAAGGTTATCCACATGGCCGCTCTCACAGAGAGGGCCCTGGCAAATGCCCTCGAATCACTCTTTCAACGGAACTCCGAACTGGCAGGTGAAGTTATCGGCAATGATCAGCACATCAACTCGCTTGAACTGGAGATCGATAGAATCGTCCTCAAGTTGTTGGCCCTTGATCAGCCCATGGCCCGCGACCTTCGATTTATTCTTGGCTCTATGAGGGCATGCGTGAATCTCGAGCGCCTTGCCGATCAGGCGGTCAACATAGCCGAAAGAGCGCTATACCTCAACCAGCGTGCTCCGCTTCCCCATCAGCCAGCAGTCGAGCAGCTGGCGACGACTTCCATGGATATGCTCAAGACCGCCATTTCTGCCTTCATCAACCAGAATCCGGTACAGGCCGAAGAAGTGTGCAGGATGGACAACGAGGCCGACGAGTTGAACGTGAAGATTCTCAGGCATTTCATCGATTATATGGTAAGCGAGGTCCGCGCGGTGGAGCGAGCGGTGCACACGATCATCATTGCCCGCTGCCTCGAACGCACGGGAGATCTCTCCACCAACATTGCCGAGGCAGTAATCTTCATTGTTGACGGGGTGAATGTAAAACATCACTGTCAGGAATGAGCCTGCAACAATCCGTTTCCAGCGACCACTCTGGAGACTGGAGACGGTGCGCTTCGCTTGCGCTCAGCACACCCTACTTTTTGTTCCACCGTCATGTAGGGTGTGCCAAGCGGAGCGCGGCACACCTCATCTCAAAGAGGCCAATCTTCCAACCTTAACCCCCCGGCGGGACTTTCTTGACAGGATTAACCGGATTTACATGATTTCTTTAATTTTCTTGTATCCTGATCATCCTGTATATCCAGTCAAAAAATGGAAATCCTATACGATCCAGCTAGTAGCGTCGCTGCAGGCGGGCGCGCAGGTAAATCGCCAGGAGATTCATCCCCAGAACCAGCCCAATGAGTACCAGGGCGGTGCCGTACTGGAGGTGTCTCGTTTTCTCGATCTCGGTTCCTGCTGTGGCCAGCACGTAGACGTGATACGGAAGGGCCATAACCTCATCGAAGGGCGAGGTGGGCAAGTGGGGCGAGAAGAACACAGCGGCAGTAAACATGATAGCCGCGGTCTCGCCGGCAGCCCGGCTGAGCCCCAGGATGGAGCCGGTGAGCATGCCCGGCAGGGCCGCAGGCAGCACTGTCTTGTAGATAGTCTGCCATTTGGTAGCACCCAGCGCCAGCGAGGCCTCCCTGTAGGTATCTGGAACTGCACGCAGGGCTTCCTCAGCGGCTCCGATGATCACCGGCAGGATCAGCACCGCGAGGGTGAGTGCCCCTGCGAGGAGGCTCACTCCCATATTGCACCAGGTAACGAAGAAGGCGAGACCGAAAAGGCCGAAGACCACAGAAGGAACTCCCGCCAGGTTATTTATACCCAGACGGATGACGCGGATCCGCAGACCGGGGCGGGCGTACTCGTGCAGGTAGACGGCCGAGGCCACTCCCCATGGAAATGCAACGAGCATGGCCCCAAAGCTCAGCAGGAAGGTGCCGGCGATGCAGGGCAGGATCCCGCCGCGGGTCATCGAATCCAGCGGCGGCTGTGTGAGAAACTCCCAGGTGAGGGACGGCCAGCCGTTGAAAACAAGAAATCCCACAATAACGGCCAGGGCCAGCCCATTGATCAGCGCCGCGGTGCGCAGGAGCATGAAGGTGCTCTGCTGAATGCCGTAGCGCCATCGCAGGGACGGGAGCACAGGCATTCCGAGCTTTCCCCTCCTCCTCCACTGCCTGCCTTTTACTGCCGATTCGCTCTCGAGCTGCATCTACCTGTACCTACAGGGTAGCGGCTCCTACCTGTTTGTGTTTGTGAGCGATGTAGTCAGCAACCAGGTTGAACATCAGGGTAAAGATGAAAAGCACCATGCCCGTGGCAAACAGGGCGTAGTAATGCTCGCTTCTAAAGGGGGCCTCGGCCATCTCGGCTGCAATGCTCGCAGGCATCGGCCGTACTGGATCGAAGATTGACGACGGGATCATGGCGGCGCCGCCGGCCACCATGAGCACCACCATGGTCTCGCCGATTGCCCGCGACATTCCGAGGATGACACCGGTGCTGATCCCGGAAAGAGAAGCGGGCAAGATCACCCGTACTATGGTCTCCCAGTGCGTGGCCCCCAGGGCAAGAGATGCCTCTTTCAACTCAATGGGCACGCTGTATATAGCGTCTTCTGAGATACTGCAGATGGTAGGCACCGACATGAATGCCAGCATCAGCGAGGCATTGAACAGATTCAGGCCGGTGGGAATATTAAAAGTTAGCTGGAGAAAGGGTGCCACCACCACCATGCCGAAGAACCCGATGACAACAGAGGGCAGGGCTGCCAGCAGTTCCACGACAGGTTTGATGATGCCGCGCACTCGCCTGGAGGCGATTTCCGCCAGATAGACGGCGGTCATGACCCCAAGAGGTATCGCCAGCAGGCCTGCGAGTGCCGTGACCAGCACCGAGGCCACCAGAAGAGGAAGGATTCCGAAATCCGGCGGCTCAGCCGTCGGATACCAGTACTTGCCAAAGATAAAGCCGGACACGGACACCTTCTCAAAGATGGGAACGCCTTCCAGGATGAGAAACAGGACGATCACCGAAAGCACGAGAATGGATACAAGTGCCGTGATGAAGAAAAAACCACGAATCAACCATTCCTTTTTTTGACGGGTGAAAGGCATTAACTACTCTTTGCTTTCGCGTCAGTGGTCCGTTGTCAGTTGTCCGTTGCGGATGAGCCTGTCAAGTCGGTCAGTTATGGGTGTCCGTGGGCGCAGTCGAATGCCGCGGCATCCACGTTGCTTATCCCACATGGGAGCAACGGCCATTTACCTCGACTCGGCGAGTCGCTTTGGACAACGGACCACGCAAACCCATCCTAGTACAAGGGTACATAGCCAGCTTCTCTTACGTACCTCTGGCCCCTGTCAGGATGGAGCACATAGTTGATGAAATTGACGGTATCCCCTGTGGGCCAGCCCCGCGTAAACATGAACAGGGGGCGGGATACAGGATAGGTGCCGTCCAGGGTAGTCTGCTCACTGCCGACAATGCCGTTTACAGCGAGCATCTTCACGCTCGGGTTAAGGTATCCGAGGCCGATATAGCCAATTGCGTGGGGGTTCCTGGCAACAGCCTGGACAACTGCACCGTTTGAGGCCTGCAGAAGCGCGCCCGGATAGACCCGCTCCTTGTCCATCACCTTCTTTTCCCAGACCTCATAGGTCCCTGAGGAGGTGTCACGGGAGATAACAACCACCCTCTTTTCCGGGCCTCCCAGGTCTTCCCAGTTTTTTATCTTGCCCATATATACCGCCTTGAGTTGATCCACAGTTATGCTGGTGAGAGGATTGCTCCGATGGACCACCGGTACGATGCAGTCATAAGCGATGGCAAAGGGCACCGGATACGTCCCTCTTTCCACCGCCAGGGAGACTTCCTTGCTCTTGATGAAACGAGAGCTGTCGGCAATGTCGGTGGTACCGTCAATGAGAGCCTTGATCCCGTTACCGGAGCCCCCGCCGGAGATAGAAATATCGACTTCAGGATGCTCTTTCATGTAAGCCTCCGCCGCCTTCTGGGCAATGGGAAGTACTGTTGTGGAGCCTTTGATGACAATGTTGCCCGCGGAGACCACACTCGAGGTGAAACACAGGAAGACGAGCCCAACGAGGATCATCAATCTTGACTTTATCATTCCTTCTCCTTTGCTGTTTTTCCTCCGGATCCCTTCATAAACCCGATTCATTGCCTTTTTTAAGATCGAGCCGAGAACCTGACTGGAACCGCAGTTGCTGTCCCAAAACCACCGTAGTCTATGAGCCATAAGGCTAGGATGAAGATGTTACAATCATGTTACAGGAGACCAAAGATCCTGTGACACAAGGATCTGATAGAACAAATCCGGATAGTGTCAGTGGTCTGTTGTCGGTAGTCCGTTGTATCAATGTTTTCATCGGCTCTGAAATTCCTGAGCGTTTTTTGCTTGACTTTCTCCGACCGGTATAGTAAGAGCTACGTCCATACAGCTTGGGTACCCGCAAGGGTTTAATAGGGAACCCCGTGCAAATCGGGGGTGGTCCCGCCGCTGTAACTCCGCTCTTTTCGTGGATCCACGGAAAGGGAACCCTTCTGGCCCTGGAGCGCCACTGTTCCGCCTGAGCGGGATGGGAAGGCCGCCAGAAGGGCGGGGAAGCCAGAAGACCTGCCCAGGCCGAATATCGAGCAGGCCACGAGGATATGGCCTGAATCGGTAGATCTTGAGGATCAAGGATACTGGGTGCAATCCTTAAGCTGGGTTCAGCTTAAGGATTTTTTTTTGGCACCGATCTCAACCTCCACCCGTTTCCCGAAGGCGCCCGTCGAGGCAGGCGGCGGGTGTTTTCGGGGAACACCAATTTCCAGCAAGGGGACTAGCGCAAAGGGGAGGGTCCACAGCGTCAGAGTGGAAAACACATCAAGATTTTTGCCGCTACGCTCTATCCGCCATCCCTTATGGAAAGTGGCGCTGGAACCTTTATTTTCCGCGACTCGACTGAACTTGTCCCTGGCCACTGACTAGGGGCAATGTATGCCAAACGAGTTTCTTTCAGGTCATGACCGCGTATCCATCCGGAAATTCCTTTTCCCCTACCCTGGTGCTGGTTTTACCCACACATTACCCCGTGGGTGCAGTGGTGAAGGCATGAGGATGGTTGCTCTTCAGTGAAGTAATTGACCGGGAAGAAGGCTTCTGTGGGCAGTTAATCACGAAACAGCGTGAGGAAGTCCCCCTTTTGTAAAGGCCTCCGGCTCGGAGAGCCTACGCCTCGGAGAGGGGAGATAGGGGGATTTTGAAGCGCTCCGAAATCCCCCCTTACCCCCCTTTGCAAAGGGGGGATGTGAAAGAAAGAGTGATAATATCGTTAAAACGGACACTTACATGCCCACGGTGGCAAGTGTGTCCCAATGTGAGCCCTTGGTGGCCTGCGACGAGGAGGCGAGTCGGAGGGGATGAAGGGGAGGGGGAATGATTAACTGTCTGATTTCCTGTTTATTTTGTCACCCCTACCCTTATCCTCCCCCACGCGATTAAGCTTGTGGCAGGCCGTCGAGGGGGAGGAAATAGTGGTATTTCTTGATAGACACTACCTGCAAAAGGAGAAAGAGATGAAAAAAGGACTCATTGTCTACCTCACCAACAGTGCCCAGGTACCGGAGACTTTTGATGCCGAAGAGGCCATGGCCTGCCTCGCACTTCCCTGTGACCGTGCCGTCCTCGCAGCTGCGGCAGAAGGCTTCCGGAGCGTCGAGGAAGCCTTGCACCTGCTGCTCAGTCGCGGCATGCAGCACGTAAGCTGCGTGAAAGCGCGCCTCAATGAGGTAGGCACAATCGAGCTTTTCGGCGAGCCGCTGCGCCTCTGTGGCTAGGCAACCTCACAGGTCCATTAGAGATAAGGTGTGCCGCCACATGAAACTACAAAAAAGGTAGGGTGTGCTGAGCGCATGCGAAGCGCACCATCTCCAGAGCGGTCACATGGTAATGCAACAGCCAAGGCTCCGTCCTGGGTCTAAAAGGCGCCTGTCCGGAATTCGTCTCGGCGCTCCACCAGTGCCTGTCTTTAGGGCCTTTAGGGCTGTTCGGCGAACCGCTGCGTCTCTGTGGCTAGGCAAAAGCCGTCAATCGCAGCTGAGCCACGACAAGAGCAAAAACAATTCGATTGGTGGATTCATTACCGTTTCTAGAATAAGGAGAGCTTATGAAAGCAAACTCGCCACCCTTGACGGCACTGCTCGTTGCTCTGATGCTTCAGACGACGTCTGTCGCCTGGGCTCAAGAGCCGGTCCTTGAACAGGTGGTGGTCACCGCCACACGCTATGAGGAGCAAACAGAGAAAATCCCGGCCTCCGTGAGCGTCATTACCGCAGAAGATATCGAGGCGACAACAGCCCGGACCGTTCCTGACGTGCTGAAAGATGTTGTCGGTATAGAGGTGAAAGACTGGCTGGGCAACGGCCGGACTGCGACCGTAGGTGCCCATGGCTGGGGCGGTGAAACAGCCGGATCTAACACTCTCGTTTTGGTTGACGGCAGGAGGGTCAACGAGATCGACCTGAGCGGCGTAGACTGGACCCAGATACCGCTCAATCGCGTTGAACATATCGAAGTGCTTCGGGGCGGCAGTGGCGCCGTCCTTTATGGCGACAATGCCGCTGGCGGTGTCATCAACATTATCACCAAGCGGGGCGAGCCGGGTGTCCACTTCGACCTGGGAACTCAGTACGGCAGCTATCAAGCGCACAGAGCAGAGGGCGGTCTTCGCATGGGCAAAGACTGGGCCCGTTTCGCCCTTTACGGCAGCTATGCGGATACCGACGGCTACCGCACCAATAACTATTTCAGAAACCGCAGCGCCGGATTCAAGGTGACCTTGGATCCCTCCAGGTGGCTCCAGCTCGACTTCCATGGCGGTATCAAGGCGGACCGCTACGGCCTTCCGGGCAGCCTGACGGAGTCAGATTTGGATAGTGGCAAGTTCTCACGAAGAGACACCAAGTTTCCCCGTGACTATGCGGACACAGACGAAGGCTACATTCAGCTGACCCCGAAGCTCGATCTCCAGCAGTGGGGAACATTCCAGGTAGGAGTGAATTTTAAAAACAGGAAGGCATTTTCAAACTGGGCGGGTTATGGTTTTACCGATGACAAGGATATCGACACTCTCAGCGTCACCCCGCAGTACACCCGGCAGGATCAGTTTGCCAACCGCAGCAATGTCTTGACTTTCGGGTTCGATTACTACGATTACCAGATGGAGCAAGATTCGGAGTCACTTTTCTCTATAGATGACAACAAATTCGATAAAGAATCAAGCGCCTATTACTTTGAAGATACTCTTGAACTATGGCCGGATCTTCTATACACCACTGTTGGTTACCGACATGAAAGAATCGAATATGGCTTTGACAACAAGAACGTTGACCTGACATTCGGGTCTACTGCGGTCGTCAAAGAAGACGTGAATCACGAGGAAGATGCAGTGAGAGCCGGCCTCACTTTGAATTACAAGCCGGGAAGCAAGCTCTTCTTCTCCTTCGCCAAATCGTTCCGAAGCCCCGCAGTAGACGAGTTCTATTCGGTTTTCTCTGGGTTGGATACGACGCTCGTGCCTCAACACAGCAAACACTACGACCTCGGCATGGAACACTGGGTTGCTCCCTGGCTCAAGATCGGCGCAACTCTGTTCAGAGTGGACACAGACGACGAGATCTTCTATCATCCAACCCTCAGGTTTGATCCGCTCTGGGGCTTCACTGGCCAGAATATCAACATGGAACGAACGAGGCGCCAGGGACTTGAGTTGACCTTTAATGCGCCTGTGCGGGAATGGTTGACCCTTTTCGGCTCCTACACCTGTGTGGATGCTGAGGTGCGCAGCGGCACATTTCCAGGCGGCAACGATATTCCCAGCGGCAACGACATTCCTGGTGTGGCTAGACGTTATGCCAGCGGTGGTGCCAAGTTTAGCTACACGGAACATTGGAAGCTGGACCTGCGCCTCCGTTGGGTGGATGGGTATTTTGCCATCAGCGATTGGAACAACGAGGGAGAAAAGGTTGATAGCTGGATCAGTGTGGATGCAAAGCTGACCTTCCAGTGGAAAGGCGTTCAGGCCTTTGCCGGGCTGAACAACCTCTTTGCCAGGGAGTACTCTGAATACGTTCTGTACAGTAACGCAACAAAAGAGCTTGCCTTCTATCCGTCACCTGAATTGAATGCACTGGCGGGGTTGAAAATTTCCTATTGATCTGGGTGAGGATCCTCAACTCCCAGGGGGAAATCGAACACTTCCTCTCGGGCTTTGAAATAGGACAGACTTCATAGTTGAAATCGGTGTAATTACGTCTCGGAATTTGTACAATTTGTTGTATTCATTAGCCTTTTGGCGACAGTCA
>JBKHJD010000213.1:0-4174 GCA_046538315.1 Syntrophobacteria bacterium | reverse complement strand
GGTCAGAATAGAGGTCTATGGCAGCTCCGGAGACTACCTGGCATCCGGTATCGACGGATTGGAAATGTACGTTCACGACGACGCCCAGGACCAGGTAGGCCAGATCATGAAGCGCGGCAAGCTGGTTATCTATGGCGATGTGGGCCAGACCTTCATGTACGGGGCCAAGGGCGGAGACGTATGGGTGATGGGCAACGCCGCGGGTCGCCCGCTGATAAATGCGGTAGGCCGCCCCCGGGTTGTGATCAACGGCACCTGCCTGGATTACCTGGCAGAATCTTTCATGGCCGGCGATCCGCTTCAAGGCGGCGGATTCGTTGTTGTAAACGGCATCGAATTTGATGAAGAGGGTAACGTAATCGATCAGCAGACACCATATCCCGGCTCCAATCTTTTCTCGCTGGCCTCGGGTGGTGCCATTTACGTGAGGGACCCGTACCGGAAGCTAGTGGATGATCAGTTGAACGGCGGCGAGTTCGTTGAGATGAGCCAAGCTGATTGGGCGCTCATTGTCCCGTATCTAGAGGAAAACGAAAGGCTCTTCGGCATCTCGACCGACGATCATCTTTTGAGGGTAGACGGTGTGAAAAGAAGCTATAGAGAAGTCTACCGCAAGGTGCAGGCGGTAACACTCGAGGTTCTGGCCAGGGAATCCCCTGCCGCCGAAGAATGGGGGAAGGACTGGCACCAGGAACGGTAGACACGCCAGGCGTCCGTTTTAGCGATATTACCACTCATTGTTTTGTATTTCGACTTTTTCACCTTCAACAGATTCCTGCCGCTTTTCGCCCGAAAAATTCCCAAAGCTTGAAGTACTGGCAGCGCATCGCTGCGGGCTCATTTCTCTGGAGCTGACTTTTATCCATACATGACACCGTGAGGTTGAGAATCGATACTGTCCGTTGCCAGAAAACTGAAATAGTGTCACCTCACCCTGTGGGAGCGGCTTTCAGCCGCGATATCTTTCCATCTCTGCATGCAGAGTTGTACCCGCAGATGGACCGGCATGACCCAGGTGGACGTGAGCCAGGTGGGCCAGGCCAGTGTCGAGGCGAAACTCCCCGAACTACCCCCGCTTTCGGGAAAGCGGATTGCCGTTATTGAGGGTGGTTCTGCCGGCATCTCCGTCTCTTTTTCCAGGACCCACTCGATGAGGTAGTGCCTACTGCTTACTGCCTGGTGCATCGCTACCAGAGCATCCGCACCTTGATGCCACGGTGGTGCAAGTGCTGCTTGATCTCTCTGATGGTATAGGTTCCGTAGTGCACCATGGAGGCGATCAGGGCCGCATCTGCCCAGCCTTCGGTGAGAATCTCGGCCAGGTGTTCGGGCCGGCCGGCGCCGCCGGAGGCGATCACCGGAATGCTGACGCTGCTGGAGATGAGTCTGGTGAGATTGATCTCGTAGCCCTCCTGCGTGCCATCGGCGTCAATGGAGTTGAGACAGATCTCGCCCGCTCCCAGTCGCTCCGCCTCCCGCACCCACCAAAGTGCATCTATGCCCATGGGTTTTCGGCCCCCGTCGATAACCACCTCATACCCCGACGGAATGGCGTCGCCTGGAGTAACCCGTTTGGCATCCATGCCCAGGACGACGCACTGGCTGCCGAAGGCCTGGGCCCCATCGGCAATAATGGTGGGATTTCGCACCGCTGCTGAATTCACACTCACCTTTTCCGCCCCGGCCAGAAGGACTCCGCGCATGTCTTCGACGCTGCGAATACCTCCGCCCACCGAGAAGGGAATGAAAATCTCCCGGGCCACCCGGCGAACCACATGGATCATGATATTGCGCCTGTCGCTGGAAGCGGTGATGTCGTAGAAGACGATTTCATCGGCACCCTGCTCGTAGTAGTAACGAGCCATCTCAACCGGATCGCCGACATCAACATTGTTTTCGAACCTGATGCCCTTGGTGGTCTTGCCGCCCCTGACATCCAGGCACGGGATGATGCGTTTGCTCAGCATTTCTCTATTTCAGTCTGAAAGAGGCGTAAGCCTCAAGACAGCAAGAGTCATCAGGTCATAACGCGACGCTGGCAGTCGCAGTCATCTATTCTCACCAAATGACTTGATGACAGCCATGCTCCATGACGCGAAGCATAATGACCTCTTGCCGCCTTGTGCCCTGAGCTTTATGCCGTACGCCCTGTACCATACGACGCATTCTTGCTCAGGGCTGCCAGCGGCAAAAATTTTCCAGGAACCTCAGGCCGGGCTTGCCGCTCTTTTCAGGGTGAAACTGCACAGCCGCAAGATTGGCGCATCCAACAAATGAGGGGAAACTGACACCATAATCTGTCCAGCCTTGAACCTGTCGGGATTCAGCCGGATCGGGATAATAGGAGTGGACAAAGTAGAATTCACTTTCTGGCTCGATGCCGGCCATGAGCGGATGGGAGTTCTGCTTGACACTCACCTGGTTCCACCCCATATGGGGAACCTTTAAATGCCTGCCGTGGCAAAGAGAGCGGGGAAAGGCTCTGGTGATCCCCGGCAGAAGGCCAAGACAGCGAGTGTCGTCCTCCTCGCTGTGCTCGAGAATGATCTGCGTGCCGAGACAGATCCCCAGAAACGGAACCCCGCGCTCGTACAGGTCTCTGATGATCTCGTCCAGACCCAGTTCCCGCAGATTGGCCATGGCCTCCCCGGCGGCACCGACACCCGGGAATATGATTCGCTCCGCTTCCCGGAGGGTCCTGGATTCATGGGTGATCACCCAGGATTCACCCAGATACTCCAGCGCCCTGGCCACGCTGGCAAGGTTGCCGGCACGGTAATCGACAATTGCAATCACGGTTTTTTCCTGGTAGTGTCAGTGGTCCGTTGTCAGTAGTCCGTTGTGTAAAGCATACACGCCCAAAGGGCCTAGCTTGAAGCTGGCTCCAGAGGGGGGACGAAGCGCACCTGCCTCTACTCGCACTGACGAGTGAAGAATACACATCCCACATCACACATCCCACATCCGTATGCAATGCCTTCTCTGCTCCCCCCACCGGCGTGATGGATGGCTAAATGTCAGCTTCATTTTATCACCCCCACCTTTATCCTCCCCCGGCGAGGGGGAGAATAAATTGGTATTCCCGGATGGACACTAGCCAGCGCAAGTACCTGCAGTATACGGATCTGGCAACGGACAACTGACAACAAGCAACGGACCTTTCTCCAAGCAAAAAAATTAGCTGTTTGACATAAATCCCAATATAATGCAAGCAAAGAGCTGGAAGCCAGATAGAAGAGGAACATATGGACCAGATTGTTGTGCATCTAACCCAACAGCGGGAAAAACTGAGAGAGCCTGTGCAGTCGGAAGACTCTGGAAGAATTTCAGCCGTTGCCGACATGGCCCTCATATCCCTGTACAACCGGCTGATCAACCGGATGGACATAGATCCCCAGCAGTTACGCCGTCAGGCCGCTATTGTTGGAACCGCAGAATACGGGCGCCGCCAGCTCGGGCCGTTTTCGCCGCTATCGGTGCTCATCGTCCAGGCGCCGGAGGCAACGCTCGACACGGAGACCTGGCTTGCCGGCATCATCGAACCACTTCGTGAAGCCGGTTGGAGTATAACCCATGACATAGCCACCACAGCGGAGATTGTTGAACGCTCCCTGAGCGAGTTGTACTGGCTGGGTGCCGCCATCGACAGCCGATTCATTACCGGTTGCCGGACCTTTGCGGACGAGCTCCTCGTTTCTCTTGGACGAGAGATCCGGAGCAGAGGGGAGCGGCCGTCGTCGATCCGGGCTTTTTTCAACGAATGGAAAGAGAGGCACCATGGTCAACGGAACCCTGCCCTTCTGCTGGAGCCCGACCTGGACTACAGCGCCGGCAGTCTTGGTGAGCTCTGTCGGATGCGCTGGGCCGGCTTCCTGATCTATGATACGAATACGCTGGCCGAGTTGCCCTGGCTCACTTCAGACAAAATTGATGCACTTCGGGAAGCAGAGGCTTTTCTCCTTCGGGTACGCAACCACCTGCAACTGCTCCGAGGCGGTCAGGAGACCAGATTGCAGTACGAGTCCCAGCAAGAGACAGCCTTCAGCCTGGGCTACAAGGACCAGGACGATTTCCTCGCCGTTGAACGTATGATGAAGGATGTGGAAAGCCACTTCTACAACGTCCGGCTGATCGCGGACCGCCTGAGGGACTTGCTGGCTGAGTGGGTCCAATC
>JBKHJD010000212.1:0-4222 GCA_046538315.1 Syntrophobacteria bacterium | reverse complement strand
CTTAATTCCCGGCTTTGGTTCTCAGTATCGTCCGGATTTGCTGCTGAAAAGCTACGACTTTGTGTTCGATTTCACAATTTGCCCCTAAAATATGGGTTTTAGCGACAGAAACTAATTACACTTGGTGGGGAGGCCGTGGTGGCTCTTCTTCGTTCCGAGGCTCCTCTCCGAGCCGTAGGCTCTACGAGCCGGAGGCCGGCCTGGTCACTTCAGCGGATGTACGCCGAATAAGGGGCTGTGAGCGGGTATATACAGGATCCACCTTATTTTGACTCGCAGGGCAATCGGTATCATAGGGCTATGATTGATGAAGTCCCCACGAGGGGGAGAAGAACAAAGGTATTTCCGGATGGAAACCACTCGGTAAGCTTGTTTCTCCGTGAGCGGAGATGGGTTGACAACGAGAGGGATAATCATTATGTTTTTGGTGCTTTTGCAGATGTGCAGTTTCTTCCCATTGCTGTCAAACGATACTTCTACTTCTTTTCTAATCTCCCCTCTTGGCTGATCCCTGTGAAAAAATAGAGAAAATGGATTCTGTGGTGCTGGTACGGGCCCAAGGGGAGAAGAGTCGTCGGCACGCGGAAGGAACTGTCAAAAGGCAACATGAAAGGAAGGGGGAAGACAGCTTATGCTATCTTTGGAGGAACTCGGCAGTGAATTCCTGGCTGCTGGAGCCTTGAACATCGAGGACGAGCAGGAAAGAGACCAGCAGCTCGAGGAGCATTCCGCCGAGCCGGAAATCGGACTCAACGCCCGGGAGTCCTACTCTCGGGATTTAGGACAGTACTCTACCTTGACTCGAAACGGTGAGGTCCGCAGTTGCAAGAAGCTCGAGATCAACCGGGCGCGGATTGCCTGGCTGGTGCTCCACTATCCTCTCGTCCTCCAAGAGGTGACGACCGGCGAGCGGCAAGATCATCTGGCGCGTCTGTGCGAAAGGGCCAGGTGCCTTTCCACATGCGGCGAGGAAATGCTTTTCCACTCCGGACTGGACGGCCCGACTGTCGAACCGGCGGAGAAAGAAGATCGGTTCATCCGGCAATTACATGAGCTCTTTTGGGAACTCGGTCTCGAGGACCATGACATAGAGGCAGTGATTGCAAGACTGCAGAGTTGCCTGGAACGGATTGAAGCCGCAGAAAGTCACGAGCTCGCCCTGGATGAGATCGGCAGGGTGGTATGGTCGGAAAAGCAAGGCCGTCCGGACCAGCTCAAGCTGGACATCGAGCGTCTCATTGCTGCTCACGAAGGGATGAAAGCGGCCGTGAACGAACTGGTGGAAGGGAACTTGCGCCTGGTTTACAGCATCGCCCGAAAGTACGTGAATCGGGGTGTGCAGTTTTTGGATCTTGTTCAGGAAGGAAACATCGGTCTCATGAGGGCTATCAAGAAATATGACTATCGCCGGGGACACAAGTTCAGCACCTACGCTGTGTGGTGGATACGACAGGGGATGCTCCGCTCCATTCAGGACCATGCCCTTACGGTACGGGTGCCCGTTCATGTGTTGGAGAGGATCAAGAAAGTCCTGCAGATCTCGGAAGAACTTGCGCGAGAGCTTGGGCGGCAGCCGACGATTGAGGAACTCGCCTCCAGGGTGGAGCTTCCCGTGAAAACAGTGAAGGAGCTGCTCCAGACCGCCAACAGGAGGCATACCGTCTCACTGGAGACCCCTGTTGGTGGCGGTGACACCCAGCTGATGCACTTCATTCCCCGAAACAATACGGAGTCACCCGAAGAGACGTCCATCCGCAGGAGCGTGGCCGAACAAATCCGAGGAATTCTCCAGATCCTCACCCCGCGAGAGCAGAAGATCGTACGCAGTCGCTTCGGGCTGGATGACGATGTGACCCATACTCTCCAGGAGCTGTCGGAGCAGTTGGGGGTAACGCGTGAGCGCGTGCGGCAAATCGAGAACCGGGCCCTGGCCAAACTGCGCCATCACAGCCGGTGCGAGGGCCTTGAAGGATAAAAAAGGGGAAGCATGCCAGAGTTCAGAGACTTGCGTGAAGAGATGGTAAGAAGTCAACTGGTCGCCAGAGGAATCCGGGATCCGGCGGTGCTGGAGGCTATGCGCCGGGTGCCCCGGGAGGAGTTTGTGCCTGCGACTGTTATGGGGTTCGCGTACCAGGACTCGCCGCTGCCTATAGGAGAAAGTCAGACAATCTCACAGCCGTATATAGTGGCTCTGATGACAGAGGCCCTGGAGCTCGAGCCAACTGATCGGGTCCTGGAGATCGGGACCGGTTCGGGTTATGGAGCGGCTGTACTCAGCCGAATCGCTTCTGAAGTATACACGGTGGAGCGTTACCAGAGCCTTGCGCAGACGGCTGCGGATTGCTTGCGCAGGCTCGGATACGACAATGTTCAGGTTGTTCATGGTGACGGCACCCTGGGGTGGCCCGAACATGCGCCCTACGATGCTATTGTGGTCACCGCCGGTGCCCCGGAAGTTCCTGGACCTCTGGTAGAGCAGCTCGTACTGCGCGGTCGTCTCGTGATTCCCGTCGGATCGAGTCCTCGGACCCAGAGCCTTGTGCGGGTGAGATGTAGCGGTGAGGACGAGATTCGGCGAGAGGATCTCGGTGGGGTCCGGTTTGTTCCTCTCGTTGGCGACGCAGGCTGGGAAACGCAGGAAGATGTCAGAGCGAAGGGATGAGATGAGGTACCATTACTCGGTAGCGGATCCCGAATCCTCGAGCAGTTTTTCAAATTCCCTTTCATCAACTACCCGGACCCCTTTTTCTCTTGCCTCTTGCAGCTTGCTTCCCGGATCATCGCCCACCACCAGGTAGTCGGTCTTTCCGCTCACACTGGAGCTTGCCCGGGCACCGAGGCTCTCGACCTTTTCTTCTGCCTCGCTGCGGCTACAGGTTCTTAGTCTGCCGGTGAATACGAAGGTCTTTCCCTCCAGGGGCAGCGACTTTTCATGGGCTGGCATATTCTGGACCTCGAGTCCAAGTTCGGCAAGCTGGTTCAAAATCGCTTGATTCTCCGCTTCCTGAAAAAAACGGACCACGCTCCTGGCAATCTCGGGACCTATCTCTGCCGTTTGCTCCAGGTCCGCTGTATCGGCCCGGCGCAATGCATCCAGGCTCCGGTACCGCTGCGCCAGCACCAGGGCGATATGTTCACCCACATGGCGGATGCCCAAAGCGTAGAGGAAGCGGTCCAGGCGAGGCGTAACAGTCCCTTGAATCGCCTCGTAGAGTTGTTTCGCTGACTTTTCGGCGAAGCCTTCCAGTTCCAGCTGCCTCATGATGCCGGCGGCCGCATTGCGGGGGTTGGCGAAAGGTTCCCGGCCTCTCTCGACGCGCTCCTTGTTCACCTCCTGGAAACCTTTCTTGGACATGAAGATTTCACCCCGGACTGCAAGAAAGGAAGGAGCACCCCCATTTTTCTGAAGCCGCAACGGCAGTGTCCGTATGGTCTTGATGTTTTCGGAAATATCCTCTCCGACCTCTCCATTGCCCCTGGTGGCTCCGTAGCGGAATTCCCCGTTCTCATAGACCACCTCTACGGAGAGTCCGTCGAATTTAGGCTCCACCACATAGACCACCTTTGCATCGCCGATATTTCTGCGGATGAAATCGTCGAACTCTTCCACCTCCCGTGCTTCAAGAGCCGCGTTCAGGCTGAGCATCATCTCCGTGTGTCTCACCTTTTTCAGTTCATCTACAGGCTCGGCTCCGACTCGCCTCGTTGGTGAGGTATCAGATTGTAACTGGGGGAATGCCTGCTCCAGTTGTTGAAGCCGGTGGAACAGCCGATCATATACCGCGTCCGAGATCTCGGGCTTGTTCTTCACATAGTAGAGGTAATCGTGGTGGTCGATACCTTCCCGCAACGCCTCCACCTCTTCTCGAGCCTCTTCGATTGTAAGCTTGTCGATGTCTTTGAAGTCCGTTGTGGGTTTTTTTTGAAATCCATAGGGTTACCCCCAGGGGAGAAATTGATCACTTCAACGCCTCGAATCCGGCCACGATGTCCAAGAGCTCCTCGGTGATGGACATCTGGCGTTGTTGGTGAAAGCGGGTGCGGAGTTCTCCCAGTCGTTCTTCTATGTTCTTTTCCGCACCCTGCATGGAGGCAAGGCGGCTGGCGTTTTCACTGGCCAGGGATTCTGCGAAGGCCCTAAAAAGGGAAATGAACAGATATTCCCGAATGAGGGCCGAAAAGAGGGGATCCCACGCCATGGTGTACATAGGCAGTGCATGGG
>JBKHJD010000211.1:0-4223 GCA_046538315.1 Syntrophobacteria bacterium | reverse complement strand
GTGAAGGTGTTCTGGAAACACTGCCGGACGGGTTCGGTTTTCTCAGAGCGCAGAGTTACAACTACCTGCCCGGCCCGGATGACATCTACGTGTCACCTTCGCAGATCCGTCGTTTTGGCCTCAGAACAGGAGATACCGTTTCCGGCCAGATCCGCCCCCCCAAAGACGGTGAGCGCTACTTCGCCTTGCTCAAGGTCGAGGCGGTAAACTTTGAGGATCCGGATGATACTCGGGACAAGATTCTGTTCGACAACCTTGTTCCCCTCTACCCGGAGCAGAGAATTCATCTAGAAAGCCATCCCAAAAATTACTCCACCCGGATTATGGACTTGCTCACCCCGATCGGCAAAGGCCAGAGGGGACTCATTGTAGCATCGCCGCGAACCGGCAAAACCATACTGCTGCAGAACATTGCCAATAGCATCACCGTCAATCACAGGAATATATATCTGATCGTACTGCTGATTGATGAACGGCCGGAAGAGGTCACCGATATGCAGCGGTCAGTGAACGCGGAAGTTGTAAGTTCCACCTTCGATGAACCGGCGCAGCGTCACGTGCAGGTTGCTGAAATGGTCATCGAGAAGGCCAAGCGCCTGGTGGAACACAAGCGGGACACGGTGATCCTCCTCGACAGCATTACTCGGCTCGCTCGGGCGTATAACACCGTAGTGCCACCCAGCGGCAAAATCCTTTCAGGCGGTGTTGATTCCAATGCCCTCCACCGGCCCAAGCGCTTTTTCGGAGCGGCGCGCAATATAGAAGGTGGCGGCAGTCTCACCATTATCGCCACGGCACTCATAGATACCGGCAGCCGTATGGACGAAGTGATCTTCGAAGAATTCAAAGGGACCGGGAACATGGAAATCCAGCTTGACCGGAGACTTGCAGATCGTCGTATCTTTCCGGCTATTGACATCAATCGCTCCGGTACCCGCAAAGAAGAGTTTTTGCTGCCGCCCGAGGATCTGAATCGGATATGGATCCTGCGCAAGCTCCTCTCGCCTCTCAACCCGGTAGACGCCATGGAGTTTTTGCTGGATAAGCTGGAAGGCACAAAAAGCAACGCCGAATTTCTTGATTCCATGAACAAGTAGTCTCCCCTCTCCAGATGTGGAAGTCGGAAAGAGCCAGGGAGCGAGGCGGGATCACTGCCCGGGCCTGTTCTTCCTTCTCACCGACCCAACTCTATCCGGAGGGTTCAGCGGCGCAGAGGACCCCGGGCTCGCTGGCGTAGAGGGCTACAGTCGGCCCGAGCACATGTATGGCCGCAAAAAAACCTTGCCAAAGCGCCTCATTCTGACTAGTCTTACAAGATTTAGTTCTTTCTATCCGGAAGTAGCCGCAATTCCACCTTGCCCAAGGGGCGGGCCAGGAAAATGGCATTTTCGGATGGCGCCGGTCGTCCCACGCAGGCGCCGGTTGCTTTCTTGCTGAGGGTTTACTCTGGCGTCGAGGAAAGGAAATCTATGAAGAAGGATGTTCATCCCCCATACTATCGGACAACTATCCGCTGTCACTGTGGCCACGAGTTCGAAACCGGATCAACGAAGCAAAACATCAGTGTTGAAATCTGCTCCCGCTGTCATCCCTTCTACACCGGCAAGCAGAAGCTGGTGGATTCCACCGGCCGCATTGAGCGCTTTCGCAGGAAGTACCGGAAATACGAGAACCAGAAGGCCAAGGAAGAGGCGTAGCCCCTGTACTCAAGTGAATAGGGGGGAGCCCTTTTGAATTTCCCGGAGGGAACCCTATTCTACAGGGCGAGCGCATTCTCCGTCCCGCTGCCGGAGCACAGACAGGCGATCGAGGGAAGGAAGGTAACCCCGAACGGTTACCCCGCTAAATAGGGTCTCTTTCGGGGAATTTAACGGGGTAAACACTGAACCTGAACGCTTACGAATATGTTCGAAAAACTGGAAAACATAGAATCACGGTTCTTTGAACTGGAGAAGGCATTGAGCGACCCGGAGACGATTGCCGATTTGCAGGAATACCGGCGACTCGCCAAGGAGCACGCCGAACTCAGCCCCTGTGTTCAGGCATCGAGGAAATATCGACAACTCTCCAGGAAGCTTGAAGACAACAGGGATCTTCTCAACGATGCGGACCCCGAGATTCGGGAAATGGCTCGGGAAGAATCCCGCCAGCTCCAGAGCCGACTCAACTCCGTGGAACAGGAGCTGAAAGAGCTGCTCACCCCCAGAGATCCCAATGATGAAAAAAACGTGATCCTGGAGATCCGTGCGGGCACCGGCGGCGAAGAGGCGGCCCTGTTTGCCGCGGACTTGCTCCGTATGTACGCGAGATATACCGAACTGCTCGGCTGGAAAGTTGATATACTCAACAGCCACCCAACCGGCATCGGCGGCTTCAAGGAAGTGATTATTGCCGTTACCGGCCTCGGCGCCTACAGCCAGCTGAAATATGAAAGCGGTGTTCACCGGGTCCAGCGTGTTCCCAGCACCGAGTCACAGGGCCGGATCCATACCTCTGCCGTGACTGTAGCCGTCCTTCCCGAAGCTGAGGAGGTGGATGTAAAAATCGAGCCAAACGATCTGCGCATCGACGTCTTCCGTTCTTCAGGCCCGGGCGGCCAGAGCGTCAATACCACCGACTCGGCTGTACGGATCACCCACCTGCCGACCGGTCTCGTTGTCACCTGCCAGGATGAAAAATCGCAGCACAAGAACAAGGCCAGAGCCCTGAAGGTACTGCGTGCCAGGCTCCTGGATGTAATGGAGCAGGAAAGAGCGAATAAAACCGCTGAAGATCGGAAAAGCCAGGTGGGAACCGGAGACCGGAGTGAGCGCATTCGCACGTACAATTTTCCCCAGAATCGGGTAACCGACCATCGGATCAATCTTACCCTGTACAAACTCGATCAAATTCTCCAGGGAGAACTCGACTCCATCATCGATCCACTCGTCACCCACTTCAAGGCCCAATCTCTCGGACGAGCGAACCATGCCTGAGGAACCCTGGACCATTCTGAAGATCTTGCAGTGGACAACGCGGTACTTTGAGGAGAAGACCGTCGCCGAACCGCGGACTTCGGCGGAGGTGCTGCTTGCCCATGTCCTCGGCCAGGACCGCCTGTATCTCTATCTCAACTATGATCGTCCCCTGGATCGACACGAACTCTCAGCCTTTCGCCGGTGCATCAAACGCCGCCTAACCGGCGAACCCGTCCACTACATCACGGGCACCAGGGAGTTCTGGTCCCTGCCTCTAAACGTCTCCCCGGCTGTCCTTATCCCGAGAGCCGAGACCGAAGTCCTTGTGGAGGAGGTAGTGGAGTTTGTCAGCCAACGCGCATCAACACAGACCGAGTTGAAGATTATGGATCTTGGAACCGGCTCGGGGGCTATCGCCATTGCTTTGGCCAGGGAATTTCCCCTGGCCAGAATCGTTGCAATCGATCTCTCTATGGCTGCCTTGAAGCTGGCGAGGCAAAATGCCCGGGAGCATGAGGTAGAGCAGCGGATCCATTTTCTCTGTGGTGACATGTTCGCCGGCATGCTCGGACCGGGTGCAAAATTCACTGCGGTTGTGGCCAATCCGCCCTACGTAAGCCACGCTGCATTTCCAAAGCTTCCCCGGGAGATCCGTGACTTCGAGCCGCGTCGGGCACTGGACGGAGGTCCTCAAGGTCTGGCTGTCATCAGCGGTATCGTACGGCAGGCACCTGCGTTTCTATCTCCTTCAGGAGCTGTCTTTCTGGAGATAGGTGCCGGTCAGGCTGACACGGTATCCGGAATGGTCCACCAGAGTCACTGCTATCGCAGCTATCGCATTCGGAAAGATTACGGCGGCATAGACCGGGTGCTTGTGGCAGAGAAAGCCGAGGACGCAGAAACACACAAGCAGGAGATAGCCAGAACCAGAAATGCAGGAGGCTAAGACGGCTCAAGGCGTAAGGCATACGGCTCAAGGACTGTGCCTGAAGGTTAACTGATGGACAAGATTGTGATCGAGGGCGGCCGGTCTCTCTACGGCACGGTAGAGATCGGCGGGGCCAAAAACGCAGCCCTCCCCCTGCTTGCGGCCACACTTCTCACCGGCGGAGTTCACCGGCTTCGCAGCGTTCCTCGCCTTCGGGACATCCATACCGCCAAAACCCTTCTCTACCACCTGGGCGCTACCTTTGAAGAGGGTGATCCTCTGTGCATTCACACTGACACCGTCGATAGTTTCGAAGCTCCCTACGACCTCGTTAAAAC
>JBKHJD010000008.1:0-18955 GCA_046538315.1 Syntrophobacteria bacterium | reverse complement strand
ATCTGAATCCGCTTTGTCAAAAATGTCACTATATTTGCGCATCGAAGCACTAAGGCTACGCAAACATCGGTACAACGAACTACTGACAACGGACGACTGACTTTACTCATTATCGCAGCTGCGAAATGAGTAACTACAGTTCATATTCACCATCCATGTCGAGAATAAACTCGTTTGCACCTTCCGCCGGTGTGACCGTGAATGTACCCTTTCCTTTGATACCGGCCAATTTACCCGTCCCCTTGTATGTCTTCCATGTCCCGGTGGTAATTCTGGTGGTGCCATCGCGCTCACCTTCAAAGCGGCTGTAGACCGAGCCGTAGTGAAAGTTGCTCAGGGCGTATCCCTGCATGGGCCCGGTACCCTTGACCCGGTCGTGAAAGGTGACACTGCGGCGGGAGACAAATTCTCCGGCCACCCCAACCTCATATTGCAGCGGCTCGCCCTCTGTTTCCACCAGCATCAGGGAGTGGCCAGGCTCGTCATGGACGTGGAGAGCTTCCCTCCGCGTGACGCGAATTCTATAAGTGGCTTTCCGTTTCATACCGTTCTCCTTCTCACCTGAACGTTTGTGAGGAAACAACCCGGTTACTGCAAAGCTACACCTGCATAGAGCCCCGCGATGTCTTTCGGCAGCATTGAGCAAGCGAATTGCTCGGAGAATGGGCCGTCAGCCGGTGAGCTGGAAGCGAAGGCGGGCAACTGCTTGCTCGATCGTCTCACGGTAGTGCTCCAGTTGTTCCCGGGTTTCAGCCTCAAAGCGCAATACCAGCGCCGGCTGGGTGTTGGAGGCACGCACCAGTCCCCAGCCGCCTTCAAAGAGGACCCTGACGCCGTCTACGTCGATAATGGGGTACCTGTCCCGGAAATACTCCGTCACCTTCTCTACCAGAGAAAACTTGATCTCATCAGGGCAATCCACTCGTATTTCCGGAGTTACCACGGTATTCGGCACCCCCTCTAGAAGTTCGGCAATGGTTTTGTCGGAGCCGGCCAGGATCTCCAGAAGACGGCAGGAAGCATAAATGGCGTCGTCAAAGCCCAGATAGCGGTCGGCGAAGAACATGTGACCGCTCATCTCCCCGGCCAGAGCGGCGTCCACCTCTCGCATTTTCTTCTTGATGAGGGAATGACCGGTTTTCCACATGATCGCCTTGCCGCCGCGTTTTTCGATATCTTCATACAGTGTCTTCGAACACTTGACCTCCGAAATAAAAGTAGTACCCGGCCGCCTGGAGAGAATCTCGCGGGCATAGATGATCATCAGGCGGTCTCCGAAAACGACCTGCCCTTGATCGTCAACCACGCCGATCCGGTCGCAATCGCCGTCGTAGGCAATGCCCACGTCCAAACGCTGGCGTTTTACCAGGGCGATGAGATCCTTCAGGTTCTCCAGCACAGTGGGATCAGGCTGGTGGTTGGGGAAGCTACCGTCCGGCTCGCAATAGAGATCAAACACCTCGCAGCCCAGTTCGCGGAACAAGGGCACGGCTACCGGACCTCCAACGGCGTTGGCGGCATCAACACCGATGCGAAGCGGACGCTTCAGGTGGATATCGTTGAGAAGGTACCTGTGATAGGGAGCGACGATCTCATACGAAGCCAGGCTGCCCTGTCCACGGACAAAGTCGCCTTCGTTCATGATATGACGCAACCTTTGAATTTCATCCCCGAAAATGGTCTCACGCCCGTTGCAGATCTTGAAACCGTTGTACTCCGGCGGGTTGTGCGAGGCGGTGATCATGATACCGCCTTCGAGGTCGAGATGGTGAAGGGAAAAATAGAACACCGGCGTGGGACAGACACCCACATCACTGACGTGGAGGCCGGTAGCGAGGAGCCCTTCCAACAGAGCTTTTCTGAACGCCTCAGAGCTCGGCCGGACGTCGCGACCCAAGCTCGCCCGGCTCTTGCCTTGCCGTCTGAGGTAGGTGCCGAAGGCCTGGCCCAGCCGGGTGACGTCGGCTTCGGTGATCTGGCTGCCCACAATTCCTCGAATGTCGTATTGTCGAAATGTCCCCGGATCCATAATCCTTCACCTTCGTACGCTGCCGGGCTTCAGTAGAAAAGACCGAGCGAAGAAGCATCTCCCCCCGGCACACGGGATATGTCATCGTGTTTGACCTTACGGGTCATTCCAGTGTACAAAAAAACCTCGCATTGGCAACTCATTTTTCGTTTCACTCGAAGCCAGCCCTGCACGAGAGGACTGGAATCATGTCCTATCAGATCATAAAGCACCTGATGTTGCCTCCCAGCTTTGTCCTGCTTGTCCTTCTGGGAGGATTTTTTCTGGTTCTTGTCAGGCTCCGGCGTCTGGGAATAATGCTGCTGGGCCTGGGCATTTTGCTGTACTACGGCTTCAGTATCACCCCCTCCGCTGACTTTCTTTCGCGGCCGCTGGAATCTCGTTATCCGCCCCTGTCGCTGGAGCGCTTACCGAAGGCCGGCAGCCTGGTGGTTCTGGGCGGCGGGATGTCGGGCGGCTCCGCCACGCTCCCGGCAAGCAGGCTGAGCCTTGAGTGCACCAGACGAATCATGGAGGCAGTGCGGCTCTATCACCACATGGACCGTTGCCGTATCGTCGTGGTTGGAGGGAGTGGGGATGCCTCCCATCAGGGCTCCGTGGCGGAGGCCGCGCGTGATGTGCTGCTCGCTCTCAACATCCCCTCGAAACGGATCGTGATCAGGGGCGAGTCCCGCAATACCCGGGAGAACGCGCAGGCGGTTAGACGGCTCCGGCTCGAGCGTCCCCTCATCCTCATAACCTCTGCCAGGCACATGCCGCGCGCCATGAGGGTGTTCAGGGCCAGCGGCATGGAACCGCTCCCGGCCCCGTGTGATTTTCGCACCCATGGACATGAGGATGATCCTCTGCGGTTTCTTCCCTCGCCCGAAGCACTGTCTGCCTCCACTGGGGCAATCTATGAGTACCTGGGGACCTACTGGTATGACCTCAAGGGGAGGTTGTGATCAAGACCACTCGCGTATGGGCTGCCTTGCTTCGGGCAGTGCACTGCACGCTTAAGGGGTATCGAGCCCTTGCCGGATGCAGGGGATCCGGTTTTCTCCTCCCAACTGCTCCCTGGATATTGACGGAAAAGCTTCATATGATACAACCTCGGCTGCAATCGGGCGGCTGGTTGTCCTTTCGAAGAAGAGAAAAATGAGGATCGACCGCAACGAGGGAGCGCGGCTGGTTCAGTTGCTTACAGTCTGCGGGATTGTTGCCCTCATTACGGCAACAGGGGGCAGGGCGGCGGCTCTCATCCGCAGCGAAGAAAACACCATTCGCATCTTCCGGCAGGTTGCTGCCGGGGTGGTGAACATCACCAGCACGACCATCGGACATGATTTCTTCTTCTCCCCGATTCCGCGGGAGGGAAGTGGTTCCGGGGTGATTGTTGACGACCGGGGCCACATCGTCACGTGCTACCATGTGGTGCGCGACAGCAGCCGTCTGGAGGTGACGCTGGGAGACGGGAGTAAATGGGAGGCCCGGCTGGTGGGAAGCTCTCCCCGCAATGATCTGGCGGTGATCAAAATCGACGCCGCCTCAGAGCTTTTCACGCCTGTACCGCTGGGATCTTCCAAGACCCTCCACGTGGGCCAGAAAGTACTGGCCGTGGGCAATCCATTCGGCCTGGGCCAGACCCTAACCACCGGCACCATCAGCTCAGTGGACCGGGACCTGCGAATCAGAGGCGATTTTGTGCTCCCCCATGTCATCCAGACAGATGCCGCCATCAACCCGGGTAACTCGGGAGGACCGCTGATCAACTCCAGCGGCGAGATCATCGGCATCAATACCGCCATATTCAGCCCAACAGGCAGCAATGTGGGTATCGGCTTTGCGATTCCCTCAGATACGGTGCGCCGCATTTTCCCGAGGCTGGTCTCCATCTGGCCCAAGTTAGTGAGCCAGGTGGTGGCGGTGGCCCTGGTGGGACTCTGCATCTGGTGGCTATGGAGACGTTTGCAACCCCGGTAGCACTGCAGGCAGACAGAGGAGCCCAACAGACCAACGCAGCCGACCGACGGGCGTAGGCGGCCGGTAGAGGAAAAAAAGCCGTGCAAGGAAGGAATGAAAACGTGCAGCGGCTGGCACGGGTTGTGATCAGTATACTTTTGAGCCTCTGGGCGCTCGGGGCGGATAGTGCTCCGGCCATCACCGAAGACGAACGCAACAATATCGAGGTGTACAAGACGGCGGCGGCTGCAGTGGTAAACATTACCAGCATTTCACTGGAGAGGGATTTCTTCTTCAACATCGTACCGCGCCAGGGAGCCGGATCCGGCTGTATCATGGACAAGAGTGGTCATATCCTTACCAACCATCACGTCATCCAGGACGCCCGCCGCCTGGAAGTAACCCTGGCTGACGGCAGCAAATGGCCGGGGAAGCTCGTGGGGGCGGATCCGGACAGCGACCTGGCCGTGGTCAAGATCGAGGCGCCCGGAGAGGAGCTCCCCGTCGTCCTCATGGGTAACAACGATCAACTGGAGGTGGGCCAGAAGGTCCTGGCTATCGGCAATCCGTTCGGTCTGGGGCAGACGCTCACCACCGGGGTTGTAAGCTCTCTGGGCCGGATCCTGCGGGCTCAGAACGGCATGCTCATGGAGGACATCATCCAGACCGACGCCTCCATCAACCCGGGAAACTCGGGGGGGCCGCTGCTGGATTCCAGTGCAAGGCTCATAGGCCTCAATACGGCAATCTTCAGTCCAACCGGCGCCTCGGTGGGCATCGGCTTCGCCATCCCGGTAAACACCGTAAAGCGCATCGTGCCGGAACTGATCAGCCAGGGCTACTACGCCTACCCCTGGATAGGTGCAACCGTGTCCACCTTGCTGCCCGGCTACGCCCGGGCACTTGATCTCGCTGTGGAGCGCGGCGCTCTGATCATCGCGGTCATGCAAGGCGGCCCGGCAGACAAGGCGGGCTTGCGCGGGGGGGACCAGCGGGTGAGATTGGGTAACCGGATTCTCATGGCAGGGGGCGATGTGGTGGTGGCAGCGGACGGTCGTCCAGTGGAGACAGCCGAGGAGCTCATCGGAATCGTCAAAGAAAAACATCCAGGTGACCCGCTCAGCCTGGAAGTCTACAGGGCAGGCCGGCACAGAGACCAGGTGAAGCTGTTCCTGGAGGAACGGCCGCGGCGGTGGTAGGCGCGGAGAGCGCCAGGCATCAGGCACTAGGCAGTAGGGACTAGGCACTAGACTCATTGTGTCGACTGTGGGAAAGGATCAGCACTCGAAAGGAGGAATCAGTGCCGGAGCTGCCGGAAGTGGAAGTGATCCGGCGCAGTCTCTTCCCCCACCTGGTGGGTCGCAGGTTCAGTCGCGTTGTGACTAGCAACCGCCGGCTCCGGTTGCCTGTACCACGGGCAGGGCTCAAGCGCTGGATCCAGGGCAACAAGATCGAGACCCTGGACCGACGCTCGAAATACCTGCTCGTTACCATGGACAACGGGGCGTTGATGGTATTGCACCTGGGTATGAGTGGCCGTCTGGCCCTGGTTGCCAACGGGATCCCTCGGGCGGCCCACGATCACCTGCGCTTTCAGTTGGACAACGGCCTTGAGCTTCGCTTCAGCGATGTGCGTCGGTTCGGTTCCGTGCGCGTCCTTTCCCCGGAGGGTGTTGAGGGGGCCTTCGCCGGGTTGGGACCAGAGCCGCTGGCCCCCGATTTCTCCAGCACGTACCTGCGCGAGCAGGCCCGCGGCAGGGTGAGACCCATCAAGAACTTCCTGATGGACGGACGAATAGTGGCCGGGATTGGCAACATCTATGCCAACGAAATTCTCTTCGCTGCCGGAATAAGGCCCCACCGATCCGTGGGAGAGCTGGAGCACGAGAAATGGGACGCTCTGGTTCGGGCCTGTCGCCAGGTGCTCGAGCAGGCGATAGAGTGCGGTGGCACCACCATTTCGGATTTTGTCAACAGCCATGGTGAAGCCGGTTACTTCCAGTGCCACCTGAACGTCTACGGCCGTGGCGGCGAGAGGTGCGGGTACTGCACAAGCCGCATTGTTCGCCAGGTTCTTGCCGGCCGTGCCACCTACTTCTGTCCGGCGTGTCAGAGGTAGCCCCGCTGCTGGCAGCAGCTCCGACGGTGTAGTCCTCGAGCAGCGGGACGAGAGACCTCCATGAAGATCCTGCGGGCCGACAGAAAACGCTCATTTTTCCTGGTGGGCTTGATCCTCTTTACGGGTATCCTCTGCGGCTCGGCCCTCGGTATGTTCCTGACCCTCGCCCATGACCTTCCTCGAATTCAGGAACTGGAGAACTTCCGCCCCAGCGCTGCGACCAGGGTGCTCTCGGCAGATGGCTTGCTGCTTGCTGATTTTTTTGTGGAGAGACGGATCCCGGTCCCGGTGGAAAAAGTGCCCGACGAGCTGAAACAGGCCGTTATCGCCACCGAGGATCAAAACTTCTACGAGCATGCCGGTCTCGACTGGCGCGGCATCGCCAGGGCAGTGGTCAAGGACATTCTGGCAGGGCGCTTCAAGGAGGGGGGAAGCACCATCACCCAGCAACTGGCGAAGGTGCTGTTTCTGAGTCCAGAGAAGACTCTTCGACGCAAGCTCAAAGAGGCGATTCTGGCCCTGCAGATCGAGCGTCGCTATCGCAAGGAAGAGATACTGGAACTCTACCTGAACCAGATCTATCTGGGCAGTGGCGCTTACGGGGTGGAGGCTGCCGCCGGACGTTACTTCGGCAAGCACGTCTGGGAGCTGGATCTGGCTGAATGCGCCCTGATCGCCGGGCTACCAAGAGCGCCGACTCGTTACTCACCCCTTATCAACCCGGAGAAGGCACTGGCGCGACGCACCACCGTCCTGGAGCGACTGCTGGAGACAGGCTACATCACAGAGGAGCAGTTTCAAAAGGCGCGCGAAGAGACCCTCGATCTTGCCTCCGAGTCCGGGACCCCAAGCAGGGCGCCGTACTTTGTCTCTTACCTGCGCCCCAAACTGGAGGAAGAACTGGGAGTCAACCGGCTCTATCGCGGCGGCCTCACGGTGCGGACCAGCCTGCGGCAGGACTGGCAGCAGGCGGCGCAAGAGGCTCTGGCGAAAGGACTCGCCCGCCTGGAAAAAACGAATACCGAAGGAGAGAAGCCCCAGGGAGCTGTGCTTGTTCTGGATGCGCGCACCGGTTTGATCCGGGCGATGGTGGGGGGACGCGACTACGAAGAGAGCCAATTCAACCGGGCTGTCCAGGCCCGCAGGCAGCCCGGCTCCGCCTTCAAGCCGATTATTTACGCTTACGCCCTGGAGCAGGGCTACACCCAGGCGGAGCGCATCTGGGACGCGCCTGTATTCTACGTCCAGGCGGGGGGCGAGCGCTGGGAACCCAAGAACTACTCGGGGGACTACGAGGGAGAAATTACCCTGCGCAAGGCCCTGGAGATCTCCCAGAACGTCGTGGCCGTCAAGCTTTTGGAACGCCTGGGTCCAAATCCGGTGGTTAATTTCGCCCACAAACTGGGAATCCAGAGCGAACTGCATGCCAATCTCTCCCTTGCCCTGGGAACTTCAGAGGTGACGCTCATGGAGTTGGTTTCGGCCTACCAGGTTTTCGCCAACGGCGGTATCTGGGTTGAACCATCCGGCGTGGCCGAGGTTCTGGATCGCAATGGGAGCCCCCTGTGGAAGGATGTTCCCGCCAGCAGAGTGATCCTCAGCGATGAGACCTCCTACATCCTGACCAACATGCTCCAGGGGGTGATCCGGCGGGGCACGGGCAGGAAAGCGCGCAGACTGCCCGGGCCGCTGGCAGGCAAAACCGGCACCACCCAGGAGAGCCGTGATGCACTCTTTGTGGGATACTCCCCGTCAGTGGTAACCGGGGTTTGGGTGGGATACGACAGTGGCCGAAGCCTGGGCTGGAAAGAGACCGGCGCCCGGGCGGCATTACCCATCTGGGTCCACGTTATGGAGAAGGTGCTTGCTGGAACGCCCGGCGGGGATTTCAACAAGCCGGACTCAGTTGTGCTGGTGCCCATGGACGCGCGCACCGGCAAGCTTGCCACCCCCTCGTGCAATGACGTGGCTGAGGCCGCCTTCCTGAAAGGAACCGAGCCCACCGAGACCCGGCTGCACGGATCCGCACAGCAGCTCGAGAAGTACTACTGAGGTCGGGGTGGGGGCCGTGGTGTCTCTTCTTCGTTCCGAGGCTCCCGGCCTGGACACTTCAACGCAGCTGCGAGCGGGGGAAGGCACCCCCTCGCTGTTTCCCGTTCCTGCGGAACGGGACCAGGGGCTCCCCCACTCGCAGCTGCGGAAGTGGCTCAGGCCTCCCGCCAGTCACTCCGAAGAGCCACCACGGCCCCCGATACCACGAGGGCCAAGGGGGAAACTGCGAAACCGCGAGCACTTGAGCCTCCTTTAACCAAGGCCGGGCTGTCGCAAGGCCCAGCATGAGGATTTGGTGCTTTCTCAAACGCCCCTGCTGACATAAAAAGATTCTTCGGTAATTCCATTGAATGTTTTCTGACACTTTCCGGTTTGTCTCAACCAAAGGACAGGGTGGCCTGCGAGACAAAGGACATTTGAGCCACCGCTTTATCATGGTGTTCTGGAAAGCCGAGGTTAACGCTGGCAAGAATGCTTCCGTTGGAACAAGTGACTGCACCAATACGGCTGCGATTATGTACTTTGTCGAGCAGGCCACCCTGTCCATCCTCAGGGCTTCTTATCGCATCCGATTCCAATTCCCCTTCGTTCCGAGGCTCACGTTTTGGGATGGACACTATCTAGCTGAGATAACGCGATTTTTGGCAACGGACAACGGACAACAAGCAACGGACGATTTTGAAGTGAGCCTGCAAAATGGGAAACTCCTTGAGACAATGCGGTTGCCACTTGCAGGATTCTCCGTTAGTCTGATGGTTGGAATATGAAATCTTTGTTCAGAGGATGGTCATGGAATTACGTCTTGTCTGGAAGATCCTGGAGGAGACAGCCTCAGCCATGGAAAAGGGCGAGGGAGACTGGCAGGCCCAGGTGGCAACCGCCCAGAAATCCATGCAACGGCTCTTCGATTTTCCGCCTGAGGAAATACTGCTCCAGGCCGAGCAATCCCACTACCCTACGAAGGCCCTGATCCAATGGCTGCTGCATGAAGGGCAAAGGATTCCGGGCATAGGCCTGGTCAAACTTCAAGGCCTGTGCCATTGCTGGAATGAAAAGATGGGAAAGGAAAGAGGCGCCATTACCTTCCCGCCCATGGGGTGAATCGGAGGGGGTTTGCATCAAGATTGCCTGGTCCGGGGGCAATTAGGTCTGGTTGGCCGGCGAGTTGATCTTGCGATCAGGTGATGTGATTCTGCTACACGGGGGGTTACCATGGCACAGCCCACGGTGGGTGACACGGTAAGAGTTCACTATAATCTCCGCACAAAGGACGGCACCCAGCTCGATGCTTCAACTGAGGGAGAAGCATTCGAGTTTACTGTTGGTGGCGAAGATGTGCTTCCGGGATTTACGAACATCGTCCTCGAAATGGAAGAAGGTGAGACAAAAAAGGTATCCATTCCACCTCGAAATGCCTACGGCGAGTATCGGGAAGGCCTTGTCTCCGTGGTGGAGCGCTCGCAAGTTCCCTCTCATATCGAGCCCCAGGTGGGGAAAATGCTCAGAATCGGTCTATCAAGTGGGGAAACCGCCGTCGTCACCGTAACTGATATGACCGAGACGACGATTACAATCGACGCCAACCATCCACTTGCAGGCAAGGAGCTCGTGTTCGAACTCGAGCTGCTGGAGATCCTCTAGCGCGCCCGGCGGCCCGCGGCCCGCTGAGTTTTACCCACAGGGCTCCACGCACCTGATCTCTGTGAGATGAGGCGATGAAAACATTGCTACAACGGACGACTGACAACTAGTAGTTTCCGTTGCGTGTTGTCCGTTGTCAAAGATAGCGCTTTACCCTGTGGGGGCGGCTTTTAGCCGCGATAGCTTTCCATTGGGCCGGTTTTCAATCGCGGCTGGAAGGTCCCTCCCACAGAAAGCTCGAGGCAGTTGATCTCCGAGGTAAGTCAACGAGAATCGTCATACAACGGACCACGGACAACGGACAACTGACTGTCCATCGCCGCACGGTGTCGAGAGGAGGAGGAGAGGACGACATGATGAGAGCCGGTCCACGGTGCAGGCCGTTCACCCTTGAGCGTTCGTGAACTCTCTCTTACAGCCTTTCCGCAGAAAGAACGTGAGCAATGGCTTCCAGGAGATTTTACAGTGCTCTCCGCCAGATCAAGCAGTGGACAGCGGGGCTCCAGGGAAACGAGTTCAACCTGGAGACCCTGCGGCGGACAATGAACACCAGCATGATGCCGGTTCCCGAGACCGCAAGGCTCAGCAGAACCGAGGCCGGCGGGGTACCGTGCGAATGGCTACGGGACCCGAGAGGCGATTCAGACCGCCGCCTGCTCTACCTCCACGGCGGCGGCTATGTAGCCGGCGGCCTGGCCTCTCACCGGCCGCTCGCTGCATGGATCGCCGGAGCCTCCGGATGCTCGGTTTTGCTCGCGGACTACCGGCTGGCCCCGGAGCACGTGTTCCCGGCGGCGGTTGAAGACGCCCTGGCATGCTTCAGGTGGATGGCGGAGCACGGACCCGAAGCAAAAGGCTCTGCCGTAAAGACCGTTATAGCCGGCGATTCGGCGGGAGGCGGCCTTACCCTGGCTACCCTGATGGCGCTGCGCGAGGCAGGAGACGAGTTGCCTGCTGCCTCCGTTACCCTGTCAGCGTGGACGGATCTCGCACTCACCGGCGGGTCCCTGGAGAGCAAAGCGGGAGTAGACCCGGTGGTGAGTCCTGGGATGATGCGAGGCCTGGCTGCCGCATATCTCGGCGAAGCCGATCCTCGGACATCCCTGGCCTCGCCTCTCTACGGGGATCTGACAGGCCTTCCGCCCTTGCTGATTCAGGTGGGAGAAGCCGAGGTGCTCCTCGACGACAGCATCCGTCTTGCACAGAGAGCCAGAAATGCGGGCGTCCAGGTTAGCCTCGAGGTCTGGCCCGAAATGTTTCACGTCTGGCAAGGCTTTGCTCCGCTGTTTCCCGAGGGGCAGCAAGCAATCGACAGGATCGGCGAGTTCGTTCGCTCTTTTTCCTTGTGAGCGGGAAGAGCCGACTTTCATCCATGCCGAACCGGAAATGCTCCCGGGGCAGACTGGCACCACATCACAACATGTGAGCCGAGACAGGGGAACCCGTGGCCGCTAGATCTGTACGACTTGCGCTCTTCGACATTGACGGCACCCTGCGGCGCCTTCGAGATCCATGGCGCCATCTTCACCGTCATCTGGGGCTGGCCGATCAGGCCAAAGACTTTCTTGTTTGCTGGCAGCGAGGAGAGATTACCTACGAACAGTGGGCAGATCTCGATAGCTTGCTCTGGTGCGGTTGCACCCGGCAGGCGATGGTTGCCGCCCTGGAGACAAACCCGCTGCGCGCGGGGGCCAGGGAACTGACAGGCTGGTTTACCTCGCGCTCGGTACCCTGTGTGGGAATCAGTACAGGACTGTCGATTTTCAATGATATAACGGCTCGGGAACTCGGTTTTGCAGAGGTGATTTCCAATGTCCTGCATTTTGAAGGGGACACGTGCAAGGGCGCCGTTTCTGTCCTGGTCCGTGAGGACAACAAGGCAGAAATCATGGATGCAGTTCTTGAGCGTTACTCGGTCAGAAGTGAGCATGTCGTTGCCTTCGGTGACGGAACGGCAGACATCCCTTTGTTGACGAAGGCTGGCCTGGGAGTGGCCATATGTCCAAAAAATGAGCGTGTGCGAGCATATGCGGCACATGTAGTGGAGGAACCAATCGACAGTGCCATTGCGATCGTGGAAAAGCACTTTCCGGCTATGCAGTTTGACGGGCTCAGCCCCGGTGATAAGCCTTGAAGGAGGTTGGGAAGATGAGTCAGATCAAGGTTGAACGCAATCCCGATGAGAAGCGTCTCGAAGAGCTTGAGGTAAGGAGTTGGCCCATCTGGACCAAAGAAGTATCTGAATTTCCCTGGTCCTATGGGGAAGAGGAGACCTGCTATTTTCTGGAGGGTGACGTGGTCGTAACTCCCGATGACGGAGGACCGGTAGAGATGGGCAAAGGTGACCTGGTAACCTTCCCCCGAGGGATGGCATGTACCTGGAACATACGCAGCCCTGTGAAGAAACATTATAAACTTGGCTGAAGAGGGTTCAACTGATGCGATAGGGTGCTGGCTGCGACCCAGGGCGAGGTTGAAGAAAAAGCGGATCCCGGGAGACGCCGAGAGCTGAGATGATGGAGAGAGATGTACATTCTGGCCTCGCTCGATCTTTCATCCTGCCCGGCATGGGGAGGTCAGACTGTGAAAACACTGACGGACCGCGCCCTCAATCTGGTGCAGATGGCCGGGGCGCGCTATGCCGACATCCGGGTGGTGGAAAACGCCACGCAGAGCATCCACGTTAAAAACGGCGTGGTACAGGCACTCAATTTCTCGGAGTCTGCCGGCTTCGGGGTGCGCGTGCTCGTGAGTGGAGCCTGGGGCTTTGCCTCGAGTCGGCAGGTGACGCCTGAGGAGATCGCGCGCGTGGGCATGCAAGCCCTCGAGATCGCCCGCGCCTCTGCACGGGTTCCGGGAGAGAAAGTGGACCTCGGCCCTCCGGTCACCAGCCAGGGAAGCTATCAAACGGCAGTCAACCTTGATCCGTTCAGCGTTTCCCTGGAGGAGAAACTGGGTGTACTCATGGCCGCGGACAACGAGATGGCCCGCGCAAAGGGAGTGCAGGTACGACAGGGCAATCTGATTGCTGTTCGCGAGAAGAAATGGTTTGCCAACACAGAGGGTGCCTTTACCGAGCAGACCATTATTGAAACAGGCGGTGGAATCGCAGCCACGGCGGTTGGCGAAAGTGAAGTGCAGACCCGCTCCTACCCCAACTCGTTCGGTCGCCAGCAGGTCACCGCCGGCTGGGAGGCGGTGGATGCATGGGATCTGCCCGGCAATGGCGAGCGCATAGCGAACGAGGCTGCGGCCCTGCTGACGGCCGCCCCCTGCCCCACCGATATCACCACCACGGTGATTCTAGGCGGTGACCAGCTCGGGCTGCAAATTCACGAGTCCTGCGGACACCCCATCGAGCTTGACCGCGTGCTTGGTTCCGAAGCTGCCTATGCGGGCACCTCTTTCCTTACCCCGGAGAAGCTGGATCGTTTTCGCTATGGTTCCGAACTCGTCAACATCACCGCCGACAGCCTGAGGCCGCAGGGTCTCGGCACCTTTGGCTGGGATGATGAAGGGGTGCCGGCGCAATCTACCCCCATTGTCCGCAACGGGATTTTCACCGGCTACCTCATGTCGCGGGAGACCGCTTCAAAACTGGGCAGGTCTTCCAACGGCTGCATGCGGGCATCAGGTTGGAACCGCATTCCCCTGGTGCGCATGACCAACGTCAGCCTGGAGCCAGGACAGTGGGACCTGGAAGGGTTGATTGCCGATACCGATGAGGGCATTTACATGATGACCAACCGATCATGGTCCATTGACGACAGAAGGTACAATTTCCAGTTCGGCACCGAGATCGGCTACGAGATCAAACGGGGTAAGCTGGGCCGCATACTGCGCAACTGCACCTACACGGGTCTTACGCCTGCGTTCTGGAACGGCTGCGATGCGGTGTGCAACGAGAAGCATTGGCAGATGTGGGGCACACCCAACTGCGGCAAAGGCCAACCTTCCCAGACAATCCATACCGGCCACGGTACCGCACCCGCCCGTTTTCGAAACGTGCGGGTGGGCGTGTACCGGTGAGGCTCTTCCGGTAGTCCGCCGGCTGTTGTCGAAAAACCCCCAGACAACGCGAGACATCAATAAGTGCCCAATGAGTGGAACCGAGATGCTTGGAAGAGAAACGGTTCAGGATCTGAGCAAAGAGGTGCTGCGACGATGTGGAAACGATCCTGCTGAGGTTATAGTCTCCCTGGAAAACCAGGCGCTGACGCGCTTTGCCAGAAACCACATCCATCAGAATGTGGCGGAAGCCAATGCTACTGTTGTGGTGCGCCTGCTTCGCGGGAAACGCCTGGGACTTGCCACCACGAACCGGACGGATGGAGAGAGCCTGGGAAAAGCGGTGGAGCGTGCCCGCATGAACGCCGAAGCCAGCCCGGAAGACCCGGATTACCCCGGGCTGCCTGATCCGGCACGCTACGTTACTGTGGATTCGTTTGACCCGTTCACGGCCGATTATGCCCCGGAGGCGCGGGCCGAGGGCGTGGGTGAAATCTGCCGCCTGGCAGCGGAGAGGAGGCTCAGTGCTTCGGGAGCCTTCTCTACAGGAACGAGCGAGATCGGAGTGGCCAACTCCCTGGGCCTGTATGGTTACCATTGCAGCACCCATGCCGACTTGCAGACCGTGGTCACCACAGAAAACTCCTCGGGCCGCGTCCAGGCTTCGGCGTGGCGCGTGGGAGATATCCCGGTTGAATCTCTGGCCCGAGAAGCGATTGCGAAGGCAGAAAAGGGAAGGAATCCGCGCAGAATCGATCCCGGTGAATACGCGGTTGTCCTGAGCCCACAAGGTACCGAAGATCTGCTCATGATGCTGAACCTTCATGGCATGGGAGCCCAGAGTGTGCTCGAGGGCCGCTCATGGATGAACGACCGCCTGGGAAAGAAGGTCATGAGTGATCTCGTGGACATATGGGATGACGGCCTCGATCCGGCAGGGATGCCGCTGCCGTTTGATTTCGAGGGTGTCCCCAAACAGCGAGTTGATATTGTGCACCGGGGCGTGGTCAAGAGCCCGGTCCATGACCGCATTACGGCTCGAAAAATGGGTCGATGGAGCACAGGTCACGCGCGGCCGCCTGCCCTGCGCACCTTGGGGCCGACAGCCACCAGCCTTTTCATGGCTCCAGGTACGGTCGACACCGAAGAGATGATACGAGCAACCAGACGGGGTCTCTATATCACGCGCTTCTGGTACACGCGGTTGGTCCACCCGCGCGACTGCACCACTACCGGTATGACCCGCAACGGGGTGTTTGTCATCGAAAACGGAGAACCGGCCTATCCGGTGAACAATCTCCGCTTTACCCAATCGTATGTAGAAGCGCTGGCGAACGTGGAGTTGGTGGGAAGAAAGACGTGCCTGCTCGCGAGCGAGTTCGGTGGGCATGCCACCCGGGTGCCCGCTGTAAAGATCGGCAGATTCACTTTCACCGGTTCAACGGTTTGAGAGTTTTGCCCGGGAAGGGTCCAACTAGCTGATCTCTGAGGTCAGGGTATGAAAACATCGGTGCAAGGGACGACTGACATTCCAGTAGTGTCCGTTGTCAAAGAAAGCGTTTTACCCTGTGGGAGCGGCTTTTAGCCGCGACAGCTTTCCATTGGGCTGGGTTTCAATCCCGGCTGGAAAGCCCCTCCCACAGAAAGCTCGGGCCAGTTGATCTCCGAGCTAGTGTCCATCCGGAAATACCGCTATTTCCTCCCCCTCGACGGCCTCCGGCTCGTAGAGCCTACGCCTCGGAGAGGAGAGGATTCACCCTGTTAAATCCCTGCTTCGCAGGGTCCGCCTCCAGGCGGAATTTAACAGGGTAAAGGTGGGGGTGACAAAATAAATAGGAAATTAACCAGTTAATCATTCCCCCTCCCCTTCATCCCCTCCCGCCGGGGGAGGGGAAAAAGAGTTTCCGGACGGGCACGAGGTAGCTCAACTAGAATCGTCATGCAACGGACCACTGACAACGGACGACTGACATTACCCTGAGATCTATCGTGGGTTATCAGATTCGGCAATGTGAGCGGCAAGATTGCCTGTTTCGCTTCCCTTTGATTGAAAACAGCCCTCTGGGAAGCACGTGTCCAAAATGTGGTGCAAGGACCAGATTGGCCGGTGGACCCTATGCCGGCCATGAAGTGAAGACGGGAAACTCCATGGTCAATGGTTCCGAAGTTGAAGCCCTGCTTGACAATATTCGCAGCATGTCCAATGTAGGCAACATGCTCAGAACAGCCGATGCGGTGGGTATTCGGCATGTGCATCTTTGCGGTATCACCGCTACTCCGGATAATCCCAAACTGGCAAAGACGGCGCTCGGAGCCGAATGCAGCGTGGCGTGGACGCCTCACAGAGACGGGGTGGCTGCGGCGGCCTCTTTGAGGAAGCAAGGGCTTCGCCTCTGGGCCCTTGAAGGTGGTCCCCGCTCGGAATGCCTGTTCCAGGCAGTAGGTGATCTTCCCGGTCCGCCCCTTGTGCTGGTGGTGGGAAACGAGGTGTGCGGGGTTGACCCCGGTATCCTCGAGCAATGCGACCGCGTTCTGTTTCTGCCGATGCAGGGGATCAAAACGACCCTGAACGTGGCGGTGGCCTTCGGGATCGCTGCGTACTTGCTGCGCTATTCCGTGCCTCGCCAAGGGAGCAAGTGAAGAGGTGAATACACTGACTGGTATCCATACTCCCCTTCCTGATGTCTCAGAAGGAGCAGGTCATGTCCAAAAAAGTGTTGGTCCCAATTGCGCCCGGTAGTGAGGAGATAGAAGCTGTGTGCATCATTGATGTGTTGAGGCGGGCAGGTGCCTCTGTGACCGTGGCTTCAGTGGGTGAGTTGCAGGTCACGGCATCTCGGGGGGTGAGGCTGGTTGCCGATACCCTCATTTCTGACTGTGTGGCCGAGACCTATGAACTGGTTGCCCTGCCGGGAGGCATGCCCGGAGCTGAACACCTGCGTGACTCCAGGGAACTGGAGAAGGTACTCCGACGTCAACACCGGGAGGGTCGATGGTATGCGGCCATCTGTGCCTCCCCCGCAGTTGTGCTCCAGCACCACGGCCTGTTGGCCAATCGTCGAGCAACCTGTCATCCCCATTTTACCCTTCACCTCGACAGGGCCGGTGCGATAGAATCAAATGTAGTGGTGGATGGCACGTGTATCACAAGTAGGGGCCCGGGAACCGCTTTGGAGTTTTCTTTGAAACTGGTGGAGCTCCTCTACGGCAAGGCAAAGGCTGAGGAAGTTGCCTTGCCCATGCTGGTTTCCTATGGTTCACTTGAGGGATCCCCGGCGCTTTTCGGTCATGCAAACAGAGAAGAGTGACATCAAGCCTGGCTGCTGCGGCTTCGCCCTGGCGCACCAGAACTGCTTCCAGCTTTTCCACCTGATCGAGATTCAGAACACCTTCTACCAATTCCCAAGGCTGGCAACGGCAAACAAGGTAGTGTCCGTTGCGTGTTGTCCGTTGTCCGTTGCCAAAACTGAAATGGTCTCTCCTCCCCTGGCGCATGAACTTAGCACACACTTGACACAGGGGGTGCTATAGGTAGTGATTGTAATGAGGTTTAAGCCAATGTCCAACTTGGTCCGGGTTAACTCTCCAGACCCTGAGAGACCAAAAGGGCTCGCACAATATTTCCTCTCCTCTCCGAGGCGTAGGCTCTACGAGCCGGAGGCCGTCAAGGGAGAGGAGACTTTGAGGTGTTTGACTTCCACTACATGTTGGGTGCGAGAGTTGAATTTTAATCTCTCACCTCCATTTCAGTACCGAGGGATTGGAACATTGAGAAAAAGTCCAAAAACCGCGTGACCCTGTGGGAGCGGCTTTCCAGCCGCGATTGACAGCCAGCCTACTGGAAAGGTATCGCGGCTGGAAAGCCGCTCCTACAGTATAAACACCGATGCAACGGACTACTGACCACTGACAACTGACTTATACAGGGCCTTGACTTGGAAGTGTTACACTATACAATTTATAAGTGTTTTATAGCCGGGAGGTAGGCGTATGGAGCAAGAAGGAAAGCAGCTCGACGAGGCGATACTGCTTCCAGTGAAGCACCCAATCCAGCAGCGCCCGCTCATTTGCGAACAGTGTGCAGTGGAGCTCGAAGCTGTATTCAAGGTGCTCGGCAATCGGACGAGGTTGCGCATGATCCATGCTCTTATCAGGGTGGGTGAGATGTGTGTTACGGAACTGGCTGTGGCCTTGAGCATGAAGCCACAGGCAATTTCCAATCAGCTCCAGCGTCTGGCGGATCGGGGCATTCTTGCTTCAAAGCGCAATGGAAACAACATCTACTACCGGGTGGTGGATCCACTCGTTGTGAACCTACTGGACCGCGGACTGTACCTGAAGGAGGTCTAGGACCATGGCAGATACAGAGCTCAAGAAGGATGTGGAAAAAGAGGAGCGGGAACAGGCACTGCCGCTGGTTGTCGAAATCATGGCGGGGCAGGCGGGCGAAGGCCTTGTTGATATATACGAACCGGGCAGCTATGAGGGAAAATCGCTCCGGGAGTTGTGTGAAAAGACACTGCAAAGAAAAGACTTGACCATTGAGGAGCGGCAGATAGTGGACGAGATCCAGCGACAGTTGGATGGCGGTAAGCTCCTGAGCCAGGGACAGGAAATCGACGGGACGGCGGTGAACTACGCAGTGTCTGAAAAGACGGATGCAGGTGAGAAGTACCTCTACGCACAGATCCGGGCCATTAAACCCCAGGAAGGGGGGCGGGTACGGTAGAATGTGGCGCCTTCTGGAGTGCGACTTTGAGCTTTTAGTGCAGTCAGGCTTCCTCTATGTACCGCTCCTGCTCGACCCGGAGATAGTTCATGAACTTCACCAGGCACCTTCCACCTGGAACACTTCAAAAGCACCGCAGGAACCAGCAGTCGTAATCGCAGTTGACGGCAAACACTTCGTCAGGGCGGTGAGCCTGACCTGCCTGGTGGAGAACTATGCGAACATCCATACGCGATCGTACGAAAACCTGCGAAGAGACCTGGTGCACAAGCACCGTCTTTTTCCAAACGTTGAGGGATTGTCACGCCACAGCAAACTGAAGACGATACTCTTCGAGGTAATGCCACATTTTATCAGGAGATCCAGAGGATCCAGGAAAACAAGGCTGGGTGGCAGGCGGGGAATGGTGGAGCTGCTCTGCGAGACAGTCGATCTC
>JBKHJD010000210.1:0-4273 GCA_046538315.1 Syntrophobacteria bacterium | reverse complement strand
ATGCAAGAGTATATTGGTGTAAGCCGCGTTTGCCAGAGGACACTGGCATGTGTTCTCTTCAATGGCACGCCTTACCTCGTGTGCCCGTTCGGAGAACCAGACCCGCTGGAAGTCATAGCCTGCTTGCCGCAGATTGCCCATCGAGTCGCCTCTTATACAGCAAGCCCAGACATCGCCGTCCGGCGTGATCTGTGCCGAGGCATAGCCGGCATAGCAAGGCCACCTGGCTGGTTTGCCGAACAAGAGGTCCTTCACGTGGTTGTAGTATTCGAGCCGGAAGGACTGAATCACTCTGCCGAGCCCCTTGAATGAGCGACGCTTGATTTGCTCGGTGAGACAGTCGATGGCCTTCTCATACTCCTCTGCTCTTGGGGCAATGTCCAGGTCCATGGTCTCGAGTTCCACCCGATTCTCGGCGATCTCGGTTATGTAAGAGTCCGGCTTGAGGGCGATGAGCCCATTGATTATGCCTGGCATTTCAGCCACATTGAACCTGGAGATGACCGTGTGGATCCCTATCGACAGGTTTTCGGCTCCGGCTTCCTGAACTTCCTTGAGGGAGTGGTAGGTCTTCAGAGCCCTGTCGTAGTTGCCGGGTACCCCTCGGATCTCGTCATGCCGGCTCCCGATTCCGTCCAGAGAGAGATTGACAATTATCTTCGCCTCCGAGCAGGATGCCGCCACTGCTTTTACTGCCGAGGGTATCTTCCTGTGGAGAATTCCGTTGGTGGGAATGTTGATGACCGCGGGACGGCAGTTTCTGTAGAGCGAAGCACAGATCTCCGGCAGATCCTCCCGCAGGAAAGGCTCTCCACCACTTATCGTCACCCACGCAGGCGTGCGACCGAGGCTGCGAAAGATCTTCTCGTACTCCGGTACAGATAGATTTTCGCACCGGCGTTCATAAATCCGGCAGGTTTTACAGCGGGAGTTGCAATTGTAGGTGACACTCACCGTCAAGCTCATGGGAAGCAGCCGAGGCCGGCCGAATCTTCGAAACAAGGCATATGCCGGGAGCCGAGGTATTACCTGAAGCACGGTCTCCTCCACATCAACACTCAGGCGACTTCCAGTTCATCGTGTTTCCCGAGGCTCTTGGTGCTTGACGCCACCTGCCAGACAAACGGGTTCCTTTTCAAGACCTTGAAATCAATCCATCCCAGGCCACGTCCCAGAGTCTCCAAAACCACGGCACTCAAAGCGGAGAGCATGCCCTTGCCTGAGCGCGGTGTGACGCGTACAAGGTGCGACAGAATCCTGAACGGACTCCTGGTGGAAACACGGTAGCCGGAATGTTCTTGCAGCCAGAGATGGCCTGCCTGGATCCGCCGCCTCTGGACGAGGAAATCCCTGACGGTCTCGGGACCTTTATTGAGCACAAGAGCCTCGGGCACATAGACGAGGGAAAGGCCGGCATTGCATATGGCCGCCTCGATACTCGCCTCGTCCACCGCAGTTTCTGTTGGTATATGGTTAACCACCCGCCTGAAGGCGACCATTTCGCCCAGCTTCGGATTTTCCAACGCCATCCTGTGGTGAAGCTCCCACATCAGGTGAACAACCCCACCAATGAATGTATCCTTCGAATTCAGGGGCCGAGGATGAGCCCCTGTCATGCCTACTTCCGGGTCACGAAGCGGTCCGACCAGTTCCTCCACGGTGTTTCCCAACGGCAGGGTATCGGCGCTTTCCAGAACGAGGATGTCATTTCTGGCTTCTCTCAAGAAAAGATTGACAGCCGAAGCCTTTCCCTCCCGGTGCCGCTGCCGGATCAGGCGCACCCGCTCATCTTTCTGCTCCCACCAACGAACGATGTCATCGGTGCCATCGGTGGAGCCGCTTGAAACCACCAGAATCTCATCGATCTTCCCCCGCCTGGTCTCCTGACCGATCAGGGCCTGTAACAGGCGACCGATATTGACCGCCTCGTTGTGAGCAGTCACCCCGATGCTTACAGTTATAAGTCCTGAACTCATTATCGAGGTTTCAACCCTCCTGTCTCATTTGCCAGGCTGCTGCGGCTCCCTCAACCTGTCAAGAAAGGACTGAAAATCCTGCTTCGGTCGTTCTTCTCCTATCTTTTCTACTTTTGCCAGCCTGGCCGCAGCCTTTCCATAGAAGGTTTCAGGAGCCAGACGGTTTGCTTCTCTAAACTGGAATCTGGCGTCTTCCAGATTGCCGCAGCGCAGGTACGCCTTGGCAAGCAAATACTTCAAAAAGGCATCGCCGGGTTTCAACCTGCACGCTGACTCATAGTATCGAACCATGGATTCCTGGTGATATGTTTTCTCCTGCGGTGTCGCCCCTGCCATTTGAGAATGCAGGTCCGCCAGCGCGAGGTAAATCTTCACTACTTTTCCGGGAGGTACCGCTTCCAATATGCGTCCTGCCCTGGTATCCCTGCTCTGCCGCTTTTGAAGCGAGTGGAGCGCCTCCAGATAATACTTTTCGGCAGCCTCGTAGTTCTTTTTCGTTTCCTCGATTCTTGCAAGAGACAGCGACGGTTCAACAGGATAGCCCAGCTCAATGGCCTTTTTCCAATACCGGATAGCTTCTTCTCTTCGGTCGGAAATGCTGAGTGCATTGGCATAATGGTGTGCTGTTGCTCCACTATAGGGATTTTTTTCCCAGGTATCTTCCAACAGGGCCAGGTTCGATTGCCAGGTTCCAGCGCGTAGAGCCGATCCGATCATGAAGGCAGCGAGTAAAACGACCAGCATCAATTGAACCATCCGCCGGGTCCGCAAAGCGGAAATCCTGAAAATCATAATCGATACAAACGCGGAAAACGCAACGCTGGAAAGGTAAACATACCTCTCTGCGGCAGCGGTCCAGGAAAACGGGTGAAATGAAAGAAACAACACCGGGACTAATCCACAGACAAACCAGAAAGCCCAGAATCGCATCCAGCTCCGCCGCCATATCCACCACAGGCAGATTGTGAGAAAAACAGCTCCCAGACCGGCATAAAGAGATCTGCAGGGCACCTCTGCGATATAAAAGTTGAGCGGCCAGGGCCAGACGACTTTTTTCACGTAGAGGCCCAATGCCACCAGGGGGCTGGAGAGATGCGCAAGAAAATCATGGAAAACATGGGAAAAGGCAAGCACGGCTTTGGACAAGCCAGTGCCATCCCCCGCGTTCGCTATAATGTTTGCCGATGACCTGCCGCCGAAGGCCCGCAAGAGCCTGAAGCCTGCGTACAGGGCAAAAGCCGCCGCGTATGGGAGCCATCGCCGATAGCACCTCCTTGCACCTTTGCCCGAGCCTTCTTGCTGATTGAGGTCCCAGTACACGAAGGCAAGCGGCATTGCCGCCGCGAGTTCATAACTCAAAAGCGACAGCAGGTAGAATATGCCTGCAACCCAAAGACGCCAGCTTGAAAGGGGCGGAGTGATTCGCACGTGGAAGAAAAAGGCCATCAGGGCGAAAAATGTGGCCATAAGCGTCGGTCGCCCGGATACCCATGCCACCGCCTCCACATTCAAAGGATGGACGAGGAAAAGCATTGCGGCTACAAAGGCCGCCCAGAATCCGGAGCCACTGTTGCCATAAAGGTGTTTGATCAGAAAATAGATCAACAGGCCGCAGCCGAGGTGAAACAGGACATTCAGAAGATGAAAGGGCTCGGGTTGAAGACCCATAATCTTCGCGATTCCGAAAAACGTTATGGTGGCGATGGGTCGATGATAGGCGCCCCCTCGGCCAAGTTGAAACTGATCTTTGACGAAGGACCAGATCGGTTCATTGAGTCTATTGAGGACATGTTCCACCAGCAGGCCGTCGTCCAGGATGCAAAAAGGACTCAGAATGGCCGGGTAATAAATAAGCAAAGTGACACCGCAGAGAAACAGGAGCAAAAATTGCTTGCGAGCCGAAAATTGGAATTTCGGAACATGCTCTACGTTAGATTTGCCTGTCTGAAACATGAACTCCGGTCCCCTTGCTTTCAATCCTCGGCATCAAAAGAAAGCTTTTTCACATGGGCCAATTTAGCCGCAGCCTTGCCGTAGTATGTTTCAGGCTCCATTTCTCTGACCACAGCGAAACTTCTCCTTGCCAGAGCCAAGTTGCCGCAACGCAAGTAAGCTTTGGCAAGCAAATACTTCAAATAGGCATCGGTCGGTTCTAATTTGCATGCTGCTTGTAAAAAGTGGATGCTGCGCTCCTCATGGTATACTCTTCGTTCCGGCTCTTCCTGGATCATCTTTTGATGGATATCTGCCAGTGCCACATAGATCTGCGGATCTCTTTTCTCTGAAACCCCCAGGCG
>JBKHJD010000209.1:0-4312 GCA_046538315.1 Syntrophobacteria bacterium | reverse complement strand
TTCCAAAACGCAACCACCTGGAGGACGATACCCCAGGGGAGACCCAGCGCACCTCGTCCCGAAGCGCCAAGAACAGCGCGAAGCGCTTGCGAAGCTGAGCGATCCTCTAACCTGACGCGGCGAAGCGCCTGCGAAGCGAAGGCCATGAAGCCCATCTATCGTCGCTTGATGAACGGGTCCCGGTGTATTGCTGCACGGTATGACGTTCCGGAATTCTATCGGAGGTTCAAACCGGCACTGGCGGTCTCACGGCGCATATTCTTTTACAACCCCGTTGTGACTCATTGCCGAGCATTGATTACCCCGGACCTGCTGGACGATTTCGGCCACGGCCTCCAGCATGCCACAAAGGTGAGCATCGACGCAGGGGCTATTGTATTGCTTGAGGGTGAGAAGTACTTCCCTGTAAAGGCCGAGCTGGAGCGCGCTGTAGTTCTTGTCCAGCTGGCCGGATTGCTGCACGATATCAAACGCATGGAGGAGAATCACGCCCTGGCGGGGGCGCAAGCGGCGAGACAGATTCTCCAGGATTTCCCCCTGAGCGTTACTGAGTTGACATATGTGGCCGAGGCCATAGCCAACCATGAGGCATTTTCCGAAGCCGAGGATTGCGACACCCTGCCGGGTCAACTTGTGGCTGATGCTCTCTATGACGCAGACAAGTTCCGCTGGGGCCCGGATAATTTTACCCACACTGTGTGGTATATGGTAAGTTACAAGGAGATAGAAATTACCGAGCTGCTCGGCCGATTTCCTTGGGGTGTAAGCGGCGTTCTTCGCATCAAGGATACCTTTCGAACCAATATAGGCCGCCAGTATGGCCCGGAGATGATTGACCTGGGAGTACAGATCGGCAAAGAGGTCTACCAGTACCTGCAGCGCTATGTTGAATGGATGGAAATAGAGACTTGATCCAAGAAGAAAAGGGTGTTATGCACCCGCAGGGTTTCGCTGGAATTGAAGGACTTTCTATCGGCCAGGTGAGCGATCACCAGCACCAGACCGGCTGCACTGTAGTGCTGGCTGAAAAGGGGGCGGTAGCAGGGGTGGATGTGCGCGGTGGTGCGCCGGGGACCCTTGGTACCGATGCCCTGCGGCCGGAAAATCTCATAGAGCTTGTGCATGCAGTGGTGCTTACCGGGGGTAGTGCTTTCGGCCTGGCGTCGGCACAGGGTGTGATGCGCTACCTCCATGAACGCGACTGTGGTTTCAAAACCGACTACGGGGTTGTTCCCATTGTCAGCGGTGCGGTGGTCTTCGATCTGGGACTGAACCAGAGCGAACATCTGCCGGATGCGGCAATGGGTTACCAGGCTTGCCGGAGCTCCTCGCCACAGGGCGTCGAACAGGGCTGTGCCGGGGCCGGCACCGGCGCTACGGTGGGTAAACTCTTCGGGCTGGAGCGCGCGATGAAAGCAGGGCAGGGTTTTGCCTTTTTGAATTGCACGAACGGGCTCCAGCTCTGGGCCCTCGCTGTGGTAAACGCATATGGTGACGTCTACAATACTGAGACCGGGGAACTCCTGGCCGGTTGCCGCAGCGAGGATGGCAGGCACCTGGCAAACGCAGCCTCATATCTGTCTGATTTGCACCTTCTCAAAGGATTCTCGGTAACCAACACCGTCCTCGGGGTGGTGGCTACCAATGCCGAACTCTCAAAGGCCCAGCTTACCCGGGTGGCTCAGATGGCCCAGGACGGGGTCGCCCGTGCTGTTGTTCCCGCCCACACCCTCTACGATGGGGACACCGTCTTTGCCCTGAGCAGCGGCAGCCATCGCGGAGTTGAGATCTCGGTCGTGGGGGCCCTGGCCGCTCAACTCATGGCTCAAGCTGTTGTCAATGGTGTCCAATATGCGGTTGGGATGGGCGGCCTTCCTGCATCTCGTGACCTTGTCCGTTCGTGAAAGCGTAGCATCGTCCCCCTCGCTCTCTACGGCAGACCATTAGCGTCGTGGTGACGCTCACGGTGGCAAGAAAAGTAAAGAAGAGAAGGGGGAGGAAACTTTGAGGTGTTTGACAGTTACTGGATGCTGTGCTGCGAAACTTGAGTGATATCTTGTGAAAACGGCATCCTGCCGCGAGCAGAGAGCGTCCGGAAAGTGTTCCGGTTCGCACACGGGGAGTTTGGTTTTGAAATCCATTGTCAATTTTTTGTTCGAACTGGGGATGCTGAAGAAAACTCCAAGGAGTGGATTTCAGTTCCTCGGTTCCGGGAGTGAGTCGGTAGCCGAACACCTGTTTCGGGTAGCGGCAATCGGGTTCACGTTGGCAAAATTGGACAGAGAAACAGATACGTTTAAAGTGTTGCAGATGTGTCTATTCCATGATCTACCCGAGTCCCGCACCGGGGATCTGAACTACGTGAACAAGCAGTATGTCCAGGTCAACGAAGAAGAGGCCGTGCGCGATCTGACCAGGACACTTCCTTTCGGAACGGAACTCCAGGAAATGCTGGCCGAGTTCAACAGGGGCGAGAGCCGCGAGTCCCAGTTGGCCCGTGACGCGGATCAACTCGATCTCATTTTGGAACTCAAAGAACATTTCGACCTGGGTAATCGCTACGCCAGAGAGTGGATTCATTTTGCCCGGCAGCGGTTGAAGACCGATCTGGGCCGGGAACTTGCAGCCAGGATCATGGAGACGGATTCTACGAGCTGGTGGTTCGAAGGAAGAGACCACTGGTGGACGCCGGAGTAAGGAACACTGAGACGAGCGGAACGGCCCTTACCCTATTTTTTTGATGCACCTGGCGATGGCACGTGCCGCAAGGATGCCGCTGGCGGAGGCCTGAAGCAGGCCGCGGGTGACGCCTGCGCCGTCGCCCACGGCAAAGAGGTTGGTTATCTCCGTTTCCAACTCCGGCGATACTGTAATGCGGTTGGAGTAGAATTTCACCTCCACACCGTAGAGCAAGGTATGGCGGGAGTACACTCCCGGGACCAGCTTGTCCATGGCCTGGAGCATCTCAATGATGCTCAGCAGATGCCGGTATGGGAAGACAAAGCTTAGATCGCCCGGGGCGGCTTTGGTGAGGGTCGGCCTGGTGAGGCAGCGGTCGATTCGTGATTCGGTGGACCGGCGGCCGGCCAGTAAATCCCCCAGCCGCTGGATTATGGCGCCGTCGCTCAGGAGGTTTGCCAGCCTGGCGATATAGAGCCCGTACGCGATGGGATCCTTGAATGGTTCGGTGAAGGTGCTGCTCACCAGGACGGCAAAGTTGGTGTTTTCGCTTGTTTTGTTGGAATAGCTGTGGCCGTTAACGGTAATGATGCCAGAGTTTTTCTCGATCACGACTTCTCCGTGCGGGTTCATACAGAATGTGCGGACCTTGTCGTCGAAGGACTTGGAGTAGTGGATCAATTTGGATTCATAGGTGACGTCAGTGATTGCTTGGAGCACGGTTGCAGGAAGCTCGACCCGTATACCGATATCCACCGGACTGGCCTGGGTGCTGAGCCCCAGTGATTCGGCCGTCTCTTTCATCCAGTGCGCTCCGGACCTGCCGGGTGCGGCCACAACGAACTGGCTCCTCAGAATCTGCCCATCGGCAAGTTTGACCCCCTGGATCCTTCCCGAGTCTGCGACAAGGCTCTCCACCCGGCAGCAAGTGCGCATCTCTGCTCGTCCTGACAGCTCCTGGCGCAGACGGGTCAATACCGCCAGACAATTCTCTGTGCCGATATGGCGAATGCGGGTGGGAATGAGTTCGAGGTCAGCCAGGCGGGCCCGGTCGGCAAGCTCTTCTACGGCCGGAGAAAGATCCCCGAAAAGGCGATCCGGGGCACCGTGCTTCACATATACCTCATCAGCGGATTTAAGCAGTTCGGTGAAGGAGGCCTGATCCAGATAATGACTGAGATAGCCACCCACTTCAGATGAGAAGGTCAATTTGCCGTCACTGTAAGCGCCGGCTCCTCCCCAACCGCAGAGCATATCCTCGGAGTCCAGACGTTGCCGCTGGTCGAGATCCTTTCCCTGTTCCAGCAGAAGAACTCCGTCAATGCCCAGGTCGGCCAGGGTGAGGGCGGTAAAGATGCCGGCTGGGCCGGCGCCGACAATGATCACCCGGTAGTGCATCCGAGCCTCCGTCAATTAGGCAGATAGCAAAAAGATTTCGGTCCGCTCATACTGGCCTGCTCCCCTGAAAATAGCGATACAACGGACTACTGACAAGGGAGCACTGAGATTTCCCAACTTTTTATGGTAGAAAAAATTTGCAGGAAACACCAGAAGAATCGTTGTCCTTAATTGAGCGTTTTTTCACGCGTGAGTACTTGTGGGATGGACTTCTGGCGTCCGTAAACCGCATTAC
>JBKHJD010000208.1:0-4324 GCA_046538315.1 Syntrophobacteria bacterium | reverse complement strand
CTGCCGGGGCTTCCACGGAAAGTTCCATCTTCTCAACCATTTTGCCCTGAGGAGAACAGATTTCATCATGCTCGTGCTCATGCTCATGGTTGTTGGTTGTATGGCTGCATTGCAATGGGTAACTCTGAACTAAATATCCATTCTGACGTAATTGTTCACCTGCACGGTATTTCTTTCACCTACCAGGGAAATTCCCGGAGACGGCCTGTACTGGAGGGACTCGACCTGCAGATACGTCGTGGTGACCGGGCGGGATTGGTAGGACCCAACGGCAGCGGCAAGACAACTCTCTTTCACCTGATTATGGGTCTTTTGCAGCCGAGTGAGGGAGAAATCGAGATATTTGGAGAGAAGCGGCGCGGGGAAAGAGATTTCAAGGAGGTGCGAGAACGTATCGGGCTCCTTTTTCAGGATTCCGACGATCAACTTTTCTGCCCCACAGTAAAAGAAGACGTGGCTTTCGGTCCACTCAATCTCGGAAAAACACGCGAAGAGACTACGGCTACCGTCCGAGAGGTTCTGGTACGTTTAGGCCTGGAAGGTTTTGAGGACCGTTTGACGTACAGGCTTTCCAGCGGAGAGAAACGGCTGGTTGCTCTGGCCTCGGTGCTGGCCATGAAACCCGAGGTCCTCATCCTGGATGAACCCACCACCGGTTTGGACGAGGATACAGTTAAACGGCTCGTGGACGTTCTGGAAGACTCTGATCTTACCTACCTTATCGCCTCCCACAATGCCGACTTCCTTGCAAGAACAACCCATGTGCTCTACCGGATGGTGCAGGGCAAACTAGTCAAGACGACGTAGCGAGCATGTGGAGTGCAGTACCGAAAATGGCCAGCCTGCAAGGGGCGGCGGCTATTTTGTTGCTCAGAGCAAAGGAACATAGTATGATACATCTAGACGTTTTTAGGGAGACGTCAAACCAACGAGTCCACGAAGGGCTCCCAAATCCTACGAAAGGAGGAAGGGTTTATGGAAGGAAAACATGAACACAGACATCTGCACTCTCATGAGCACATGCATGTACACTCTCATGAACACACCCATGGAGATCTGAGCCACACCCACGAACACAGCCATACTCACAGTCACGAGCACCTGCATATGCATTCCCATGAGCATTCTCACAGTGGCGATGTGCATGTGCATGACCATGAGCACACAGGCGAGCATGGTCCTCACGATCATGACCATCCAGGCCATGAGCTGGAAGCGCACGACCATTCACACGAGTAACTGGGGACCTCTTCTTGGGCATTGTTAAGGAAAGGCGAACTCATCGGTTCGCCTTTCCTTTTCCACGGTTTCAGAGATACCGTTTGCCTCCCCTTTACCCCTCCCGCCAGGGGATGATCCTTACCCGCGCTTGACGCGGGGTATGGGCATTATAGTGCCGATGCAAAAAAATCCTTTTCCCTCCCTTGGTGGGAGGGGACAAAGGGGAGGGGAAGATCATAAAAGGTTGAATCCATATTTACCTTATCACCCTCACCTTAATCCTCCCCCATCCAGGGGAGGAAATCTTGCTCTCTGTCCTGGAGTATGAGCCCTTTTGGCCTCTCGGGCTCCAAAGAGTTAACCCGGACCAGGTTCAATATTGGCATAAATCTCATTACAACCACCACTTATGGCACCCACTGGTCAAGTGTGTGCTGCGCTCATCCCGGGGGAAAGGAGTTTCCCGATAAACGCTAGCCGGGGGCTGGCTTCAGCGGGTTGTTGCGCTTCCCGTCAAGAGAGGAGATGCGTGGATGAAGAGGGTGTTGACGGTTGCCGGATCCGATTCAGGCGGTGGTGCCGGTATTCAGGCTGACCTGAAGACCATTACGCTTCTAGGCGCGTATGGTATGAGTGTCCTTACGGGCCTCACCGCCCAGAACACCGTAGCGGTGGAGGCCGTTCATGAGGTGCCGCCTGCCTTCGTTGCCGATCAGATTGATGCAGTATTTACCGACATCGGCGTTGATGCGGTGAAAACCGGAATGCTGGTCAATGCCCGGGTGGTGCAAGTTGTGGCCGAGAAAATAATCGAATACGGACCGCCAATTGTAGTAGTGGACCCCGTGATGGTGGCCGAGAGCGGTGCCCGGTTGCTCGCTGACGATGCCCGCAAGATCTTGGCTGAGACCCTTTTGCCCCTGGCAACACTGGTAACTCCCAATCTGCCTGAAGCCTCCCGCCTCATCGGTCGGGAAATCAGCAATGAGGCGGATATGCGGTGCGCGGCTGAAGAAATGCACGCCTTGGGGCCGGAGTACGTGCTTGTCAAAGGCGGTCACCTTCAAGGTGACGAGGCAGTGGACCTTCTCTACACCGGTAAGCGGTTCCATGACTTTCGCACCAATCGGCTGGAGGGTAAAACCCCCCACGGCACCGGCTGCACCTATGCTGCCGCCATCGTTACCTATATGGCCCAGGGGCTGGATGTGGTGGAGGCGGTGGCGGCAGCCAAGGATCTTATCACCGGGGCTATTCGCCACAGTCTGGCCCTGGGACGGGGCAAAGGCCCTGTGAATGTTTATGGGGTGGTTAGCCGGGAGTGGAAATCCCGGCACCTGACCGCACGCACTTCGGAGCCGGCCTGAAAAGAACCCCGATCTTGACAAACAAACATCGATCTCCTAAGAACGGGGAGAATCGTAGCTGTCCCGTTGCGTTATGAGCTCCACCCCTTTCCGGAAAAACCAATATCAGAGACCTTGCACCGAGCACTGGTAGTCGAGGATGCGTTTTCCCCCGGCTCGGCACAGGTGCGGTGCGAAAAGTTGAGTGCAAAAACGCCGGTGCATCAGTGGGGAGGGCACCATCCGGGGAACTAATAACGACAGGTGAGGTGGACTATGGTCGGGCGGAGCAGAAATATCTACGGCAGGCGACTATGGTGGCTACTTGCGGCAACCATCCTGTGGGCCGGGAGCGTACAGCCCCCGCAAGCGCAGGCGCAGGAGGAGGCGCCGGTTATGACCCTCGAGCAGAGTATCCTGATTGCGCTGGAACGTAACCTCGACGTACAGGTGGCTCGTGAGGAAATCGCGGCTGCAAGAGAACAGAAACATGAGGCGACGACAGGTTTTTTGCCAAAAATGAAGGCGGAATACAGCTATACCCGCCCCAGTGAGACCACGATAAACTTTATGGGAAATACCATCCGGACCCAGGATAAGAACCAGTACAGATTCACCGGTGGAGTCGAGCAGCCAATCTTTACAGGCTTTTCTATCCTGTCCAATTACCAGTTGGCCAAGCTGGGCCTTGATGTGGCTGAAATCCAGCTGGAACGGTCCCGGTTGGACATAATCCTTCAGGTAAAAGAGGCCTACTTCGGTATCTTGAGTGCCCAGAAGATCCAGGAAGTAGCCGAACAGGCCGTGCAGCAGTTGCAGGCCCAGCTGGAGGTGGCAGAGAACTTCTATCAGGTGGGTATGAGCCCTAAAATCGACGTGCTGGATGCGGAGGTCCGTCTGGCGGAAGCTCAGCAGGAGCTTATCCGGGCTGCAAATGATGTGCGCCTGGCCAAAGCTCGTTTCAACACTATTCTGCGCCAGCCCGTTGATCAGGATGTGAAGGTGATTGATATTCTCTCGGAAAAGCCCTATGAGAAATCCTATGCAGCGTGCGTTCAGCTCTCACTGGAGCAGCGCCCGGAACTGGTAGAGGCAGAGAAGAATGTAGCAAGAGCCGAAAAGCAGATCACACTTGCCAAGAGCGATTACTACCCGTCCGTCGCCCTTACCGCCGATCTTGTCAGGCAAGGTGATGATCTCACCGTGAGCGGCAGTACGTATAGCGATCGGGAAAAATGGAACGTGGCAGCCGTTGCAACCTGGACTTTCTTCGAGTGGGGCAAAACCCGCTATGCCGTTAACCGGCAGCGTGCGCGTTTGCGTCAGGCCAAAAAAACCCGGGAACAACTTGAAGACGCTGTTCGGCTGGAGACAAAGACGGCATACCTGAATCTTGAGGCAGCGGAGGCAAATGTTCGGGTAGCCAAAAAGAGTGTTGAATCGGCGGAAGAGAATTTCCGCATCAGCAAAGAGCGTTACCGGGAGCAGGTGGCTACAGCCACGGAAGTGCTCGACGCCCAGACCAGGCTGACCCAAGCGAGAACCAATTACACCAACGCCCTGGTGGACTTTAACGTGGCCCAGGCTCGCCTGATCCGTGCCATGGGGCTGGAAGGCTAATTGCGGAGGGAAGGAGGTATGCTCAGCACTCAAAAGCGGAAAAACAACCCCTGAGTGACGGCCAACGGGCAGCCGTCTACGGATCTATACGGAACGCATTAAGTAATTGCGCATAACTTCCGTACGATCTCGTTGCC
>JBKHJD010000007.1:0-19476 GCA_046538315.1 Syntrophobacteria bacterium | reverse complement strand
CTCCACCGGCAGGGTGCTCCAGCACCAATCTGCGAGCATGGAGCATCTGGCGCTTTATCCGGATGAGACGAGCCCGTACGAGCTGGTTTTGCACGGACCGGGCTCGTTTTTTGCCGCCGTAAGTGCTATCACCCACCACTGGGTGCTGCATATGGGCCAAATGCACCCGAATCTGATGAGTCCGGCCGGTCCTGGTCACTACCTTGAGAAGCGAGACCTCCGTGAAGGTACTCTCGACGCACCAGGATGTGAAGGCTTCCCTGCCGGCCGCGCTCACCCACATTTTCTTTCTGTTCCGGTGATGTCGGTCTATAGGCGCCTGGATATCCCCTGCGTGGTCTGCAAGGCGTCCGTACACTACTGCGCTGTATTCCTTGTAGATCCGGTGCTCTTTGAACTGAACCGTTAGATGGCGATAGGCGAGATTATTTTTGGCGGCAACCAGGACCCCGCTTGTGTTCTTGTCGAGACGATGAACGATGCCCGGTCTTGACGATCCGCCCAGTTCAGCCAGGCGACCGCAGTGATGGAGCAGACCGTGCACCAGAGTTCCATGCCTGTGACCGGCAGCAGGGTGAACCACCAGGCCGGCAGGTTTGTTGACAGCAATGAGGAAATCATCTTCGAAGAGTATGTCGAGCGAGAGGGGCTCCGGGGTCAATTCCGCCGGAGGTGCCCCCGGCACAGAGACGGTGATTTCTTCGCCGGGTCGCACCAGGTAACGTGCCTTTTGACATGTACCATCGACCCGGATGTATTCCTGATTGATAAGCCGCTGTACCTGATTGCGAGACAGCCCCAGTAAGGTGCGGCTCAGGAAGACGTCCAGACGAATCCCCGCGTCTTCGGGTGAAACCGTGAAATAGTGTTCCGACACCACCCTCCCTGGACCTTTGCTACAGATGGTTCGTTGTTTGTTGTCAGTTGTCCGTTGTCAAAACCGGAAACCAGCTTCAATTCACCTTCGTAGGGTGCGCCAAGCGGAGGGCGGCGTACCGGAGCTCTGCGCCAGTCCGTCCGCGAACAGATCGCGCCTGAAAGGCGCTCCCACAGCTAGATCAAAAACTCCGATCTCACCCCAATCCTTTGAAAATATTGATACAACGGACTACACCCTGGCCGTTGCTTGTTGTTCGTTGTGCGTTGTGAATAGAAAGTCCAGCTAGTTCACTTGCACAAGTCTTGTACAATGAGGCAAGCACGGCACGGCACATCAAACCCCCAACCCAATCCTTTGAAAATATTGATGCAACGGACTACTGACAACGGACGACTGACGTTAGCTTTAAACATTCGATGTTGGACGTTCGATGTTCGACGTTCATCTTTTTCTTTTCGCCCCGTCTCCCCTGTCTCCCTGTCGCCCCGTCGGTCTAATGCCGGCGCTGTCTTGCTTCCTCCTTGAGCGTCGTGAAGATCATTCGACCGGCGGTGGTTTGCAGAATGCTGGTCACGGATGCTTCCACTTGCCTTCCCAGATACCTGCTTCCATTTTCCACCACCACCATCGTGCCGTCGTCCAGGTATGCAACGCCCTGACCTTGTTCTTTGCCTTCGCGCATAATCTGGAGGTTAAGCACTTCTCCAGGAAGCACCATCGGCTTCAGGGCATTGGCCAGTTGATTGATGTTGAGAACTGGAACACCCTGTACCTGTGCCACCTTGTTAAGGTTGAAATCGTTGGTGATGATCTTGGCATGCATCTCACGGGCCAGGGCCACGAGTTTGGTATCCACTTCCTGGAGCTTCGGGTAATCCTGCTCCACTACCTTTACTTCGACTTTGTCGTTTTCCTGAAGACGTTGGAGGATATCAAGGCCCCTCCTGCCCCGAGCCCGCTTGAGGTTTTCCGACGAGTCGGCAATGTGCTGCAGTTCCTGCAAAACGAACTGGGGTACAATGAGCGGACCCTCCACAAAGTCTGCCTCACAGATGTCGGCAATGCGCCCATCAATAATGACACTGGTGTCGAGGATCTTGCCGCTCGTCTTCTTGAAGGTTCCTTTGGTGAGGAGGTTCCAGTTCCAGCTCGGCCACCGGATTTCCTCCACTTTCTTGCCGCCCAATACCAGGCCGATGTAACCAAAGCTGCAGCTCAGAATTACCATAATGGAGATGCGAACCACACTGTTCTGAAGACCGCTGAACGCATAGCCGAGCAGTTGGGCGATGACCAGGCCCAGAAAAAGACCAAAGGTGGCGCCAAAGATCACCTTGAGGGGCACTTTCTTTATGATTTTTTCTATGAAAAGCGCGAGGAGTCCAAAAATGAGGCCGGTGAGTGCCCCAACCACCTTGATCCAGTTACCCAAGTTCTCTGATTCTGGCAAATGTGAAGCCAGAAAATATCCACTTACTGAACAGGCAACAACGACGAGCAGACGGAGTAACGCTTGCGCTACATTCACTTTTTGATCACCTCCTTTCTGCAGTCAGTCTCGTAGGGTGCGCCAAGCTATGCGCGGCGCACCAGAAGTCTACAGTCTACAGAGTCTACAGGAGAAAAAGTCTCCTACAGGAGCGGCATTTACCACGATTCAACAAATCGCGCCTGAGAGGTGCTCCCACAGGTAAACCAAAAAAGTCCGAGTCCGCTGATCGCTGAGATAATCCTTTGAAAACATTGACGCAACGGACGACTGACCACTGACATCAGAACGGTGCGCTTCGCTCACGCTCAGCACACCCTACACCCGGTTCGTTGTTTGTTGTCCGTTGCTAAAATCGGAAAATACCTTTCATTCACTTATACAAGGTTAAAAGGTTAAAGTGGTGCGCTTCGCTCACGCTCAGCGCACCCTACAGTCTGACACTCTGACAAGCGGCTTTCAGCAACCAAAAATACCGTGGATGTCCTTTTCCACCTGGCTTTCTTCCACGTCCCTGGCGATTGATATCTCCTTCACCAGCAAACTGCGGGCCGTGTCCAGCATTTTACGCTCACCAAAAGAAAGCTCCTTATCCCCACGCAGAATAAAAAGATCCCGCAAAACCTCGGCCAGTTCAAACAAGGATCCCGTTTTGATCTTCTCCATGTACTCGCGATAGCGCCGGTTCCAGGTTTGGTTCTCCGGGACTACTTCTCGTTCCCTGAGAATATCAAAAATCCTGGGAACTTCTTCGGCAGCTATCACCTGGCGCAAGCCCACGTTATTCACATTGTCACGCGGTATCATGATTATCATGTCCTTGTCCAGAATCCGCATGATATAAAACTCCCGCCTGGTTCCCGAGACCACCTTGGCCTCGATGGATTCAATCAAACCAACTCCATGGGCCGGATAAACGGCGAGGTCGCCAACCTTGAACATGACTGCCTCCCCTTCCCGGAGACCTACCTGCCAGCAGGCCGGCAGGCCTGAATCACCTGCCGGCAAAAAGCAGCGGAGCCTTGGGGCATCCTCTTCCTTGCAGGAAACCGCCGGGGACTCTTCTTCACAAGACCCGGGCATCTCCGTGTAATCGGCTATGCAAGACCTTTCCGAAAGGCTTTACAGGCATTATCTCCCCCTTGCCCACTCGGAAAGCTCCTTTTTCAAGTTTTTCTAATTTAACATAAAAATATACCATTTGCAGCTGCTTGCTGAAAGGCAAACCTGGTGACAGCCACGAAACTGTTTGCTCGCCTTCGCCCCAAAAACAATGGGGGGACGGCCCCTTGGCCGCCCCCCCCTTTACGGCTTTGGCGGATATCTGCCCGGATAGGGCTCTCTTGCGGCCTCCCTACTGCATGTGAAGCATGACCAGAAATGGCGCACTTACCAGGGAAACCACCGAGACCAGCTTGATCAGGATGTTCATGGTGGGCCCGGAGGTATCCTTGAAGGGGTCGCCGACGGTGTCGCCCACCACTGCCGCCTTGTGGTTGTCCGATCCCTTGCCGCCGAAGTGGCCCTCTTCGATATACTTCTTGGCGTTGTCCCAGGCGCCGCCGGCGTTTGCCATGAAAAGGGCCAGGCACACACCGGTTGCCGTGCAGCCCACCAGTACCCCGCCGAGAGCTGTGGGGCCGATGACAATACCTACCACCAGGGGGGTTCCCACACCGATGATGCCCGGTGCCACCATTCTCTTGAGCGCCCCTTTGGTCGCAATGTCCACACACTTGGCCGGCTCGGGCTTGGCCTTGCCTTCCATCAAACCGGGAATATCGCGGAACTGGCGCCGGATCTCTTCCACCATGTCAAAGGCGGCCGAACCCACCGCGCGCATGGTGAGTGCCGCCACCATGAACGGTACGATGGCGCCGATCAACACCCCGATGATCACATAGGGATCGGTGATGTTGATGACCTCGACCCCAACCGCCTGGGTGTAGGCCACAAACAGAGAAACCGCGGTAAGAGCCGCAGCTCCGATAGCAAAGCCCTTGCCGATGGCCGCGGTGGTATTGCCCAGGGCATCAAGGGTGTCGGTGATCTTGCGGGTTTCTGGTCCGAGCCCTGCCATCTCCGAGATTCCGCCGGCGTTATCAGCAATAGGACCATAGGCATCCACGGTCATGGTCGCCCCCACGGTGGAGAGCATGCCCACCGCTGAAATCCCGATGCCGTAAACCCCTGCGGTGACGTAAGCGATGAAGGTAGCCGCACAGATGCCGAGAACGGGCAGGGCCGTGCTCTCCATCCCTGTGGCCAGGCCGGCGATGAGCACCGTTGCCGGGCCGGTCTCGGACTGGGCCGCGATCTTCCTGATCGGGGCCATGGAGGTGTAGTACTCGGCCAGGAGCCCGATGACAATCCCGCAGAAAAGACCGGAAATCACCGCCCAGAAGACGCCGGTGGGCAGGCCCAGGACCCTGACGATATAGTAGGTCAATGCAATGAGAATGGCCGCGGCCACAAAGGTAGTATAGCGCAGCGCCACCTGCGGTGCCATCTTCTGCATGACTTTAATGGACATCACCCCGAAGAAAGAGGCCACCAGGCCGCCCATAACGACAAGCAAGGGGCATACCATGTACGCCGAGCGCAGCGGTTCTGCCTCTGCCGACATCGTCATGGTGGCGGCAATGGCAACGGTGGCGATGATGGCGCCCACGTACGATTCGAAGATGTCGGCACCCATACCGGCAATGTCGCCAACATTGTCGCCCACATTGTCAGCGATGACACCCGGGTTTCTCGGATCATCCTCGGGTATGCCGGCTTCCACTTTGCCCACCAGGTCGGCACCCACGTCAGCCGCCTTGGTGTAGATGCCGCCGCCCATACGGGCAAACAGGGCGATGGAGCTTGCACCCATGGCAAAGCCGTTGATGATGTATGCAGTTTCCGGGTCATGGCCGACAAAATAGTACCAGATGCCGACACCCAGCAGGCCCAGACTGGCCACAGCCACTCCCATGACCGCACCGCCGAAATAGGAAACATTCAAGGCCTTGGCCATGCCGTACTGGTTGGCGGCCGCCGCCGTACGCGAGTTGGCGCGGGTGGCCGCGCTCATCCCGGAGAAACCGGCCAGACCCGAGCAGAAAGCGCCGGTGAGAAACGCCACCGCGCTCTGCCAGTTGATGCCGAACCAGATCAGCACAAAAACCACGGCAATAAAGATCGCGAGGATCGAGTACTCGCGTCTCAGAAATGCCATGGCACCTGCATGAATCATCTCCTCAAGTTCCCTCATGGTTTCGTTGCCGCTGGGAAAAGATTTCACATAGGCGAAGAGGAAAAATGCGAAAATCACCCCAGCAACACCGAAGAAAGGCGCATAGTTTACCCAGCTTTCCATACCTGCTTCCTCCCCTTACTTTATGCCAATTTTAACGAATTTAGGGTTTTAAAAAAACTCACCCTACCGACAGGGGGGCATGCTGAGCATTGACCACCGACATAGCCTTTTGCAGGCCGTCAGCGAGGACGGCGGTGACAGCCGCGGCAGCCGCCTCCGCTATCTCCTCCACCTTATGGCTCTGATCCTCGTACCAGAGGCCCAGTACATAGTCCTCGACCGCTTCACCGAATCTCGGCCTGCCTATGCCTACCTTCAGGCGGGGATACGAACTGCTTGCCAGGACGCCGTGAATCGACTGGACGCCCAGATGTCCACCGCTGCCTCCTCCGCGCACAATCTTCATTGCTCCAAAGCTCAAATCCAGATCATCATGGATCACCAGCAATTCCTGCGCAGAGAGGTTGAAGTGGTCCAGCAAAACTGCTACTGCCTGGCCGCTCCGGTTCATGAGTGTTTGCGGTTTGGCCAGAAGCACATGGTGATTGGCAATGAAGCCATGTCCCCGGAGACTATAGAGCCCTTTCTTCGTGAGCCTCACGCCGTGGTCACTGGCCAGCCTATCCACCACCATGAAACCAACGTTGTGACGAGTCAACGAATAGATCTTTCCCGGGTTTCCAAGTCCCACCACGAGGCGCACCGGCTTACTCCATGGTCTGTACAACCGGGAATCACCATGGGCTACTCTTGCTCCCCCTGCTCCTCGGTTACCTCTGCCGCTTCTTCCACCTCCTCTCCTGCTTCTAGGATTTCTGGTTCTATTTCCTCGGCTCTAGCAGGTGGTACCACACTGGCGATGGTGAGGTGCTCCTCGGCTAGAAGTTCTATTCCCGTAGGAACATCCAGGTCACTAACGTGCACGGACTCCCCGATGCCAAGGTTGCTCATGTCCACCTTCAGGGCCTCGGGAATCCGACCCGGCAGGCAGGAGATCTCTATGGTCCTTCGCACCTGCTGGAGAATCCCCCCTTCGGTCACCCCAAGGGATACACCGGTCAAGGTTATGGGAACTTCCACGGTGATCTTTTTGTCCATAGAAATCCCATACAGATCTATGTGCAAAATATTTTGCTTCACCGGGTCCGTCTGGACCTCTTTGATCATTGCCCGGTGCTTCTGAGTGCTCTCCCCGTTTTCGATATTGAGATCAATGAGGAGGTATTCACCACTGCCGCCGCCGAACAATCTGTCCAGGTCCTTGGAGCTGAATGCGAGAGGCACAGGCTCGACTCCGGGTCCGTAGAACACTGCCGGTATGAATCCCTGTCGTCGCAGGGAACGTGCTACACCCTTGCCGGTCTTCTCTCGCAATTGCGCTTTGAGCGCCGAAACTGCCATTTTCCCTCCTCTATTAGTCAAATCGTCAAGAAGAGATATGGTCAAATGGTAGACGCAGCATCGATGCTAAAACATGTAAGCGTTTACAGGTTCAGGGTTACTTCTCTTTCGTTGACCTTGATCGCCTGCCCCTGCGTCGCACGCAGATAAGTAGGCCAGCAAGTACTGAATGAAGCCATGAACCTCTGAACGATGAACCCGTGAACGGCCCTATTTGACCATTCAACTATTTGACGATTTGGGCAAAATCATACAAACAATGAACTCACCGAGTCATCCAGGTGCGTTCGTTTGATGGCCTCGCCAAAAAGCTCAGCCATCGAGAGAACCGTGATCTTTTTGCATGCCTTGGCCTCCGCTCGCAACGGAATAGTGTCGCTGACAATCAGATTCTCTATGGCGGAAGACTCGATCCGCTCCATAACGGGCCCTGACAGCACTGCATGGGTGCAGCAGGCGTTGATAGAGGAGGCCCCGTTTTCTGCAACGGCGTTGGCCGCCTCTGTGAGGGTCGCACCAGTGTCAATCATGTCATCCAGGATAAAAGCCGGTTTACCCTTTACCTCGCCGACGATCCGCATGGCCCTCACATGCTGCTGTGTGACCCGGCGCTTGTCGATGATGGCCAGGGAGGCATCCAGGCGCTTTGCAAAGGCACGGGCCCTCTCCACCCCGCCCGCATCAGGTGAGACGATAACCAGATCATTAATGAAATGGTTTCGGATGAACTCGAGGAGGACAGGTGCTGCAAAGAGGTTGTCCACCGGGATATCGAAGAAACCCTGTATCTGGTTGGCGTGCAAGTCCATGCAAATCACCCGGTGTCCCCCCGCTACAGTGATGAGGTCAGCAACCAATTTGGCGCTGATGGGCACCCTGGGCGCTACTTTTCTATCCTGGCGGGCATAACCGTAGTATGGCAGCACCGCAGTAATCCGGCCCGCCGAAGCTCGCTTGAGCGCGTCGATAATTATCAGCAGCTCCATGAGATTATGGTTCACCGGGGAGCACGTCGACTGTATCACAAAAACGTCTCTGCCACGCACGTTCTCACCGATTTCCACCATGATCTCACCGTCACTGAATGTCTTGACAATGGCCTTTCCCAGAGGAATCTGGAGATACTCGCAAACCTTTATCGCAAGCTGTGGGTTGGAGTTCCCGCTAAAGAGCTTCAGTCGATCCAGCCCGGCCACGTCGTTTATCCTTCAGCATCGGACACTCGGTTCACACCACCAGAAGGGTACTCCCAATCTCAGATTCGCCCCAGCGTCCTGGTGTGAGCCGCTGTGTCTTTCCCGGTGTCATCGAATCCGCGAACGGCCCTCGGAGCAGCCGCATCAAGTGTCCGCGCAATAAAGCTGGTGGCGCCATCCCTTTGGCACAGAAGACGGTAAGCCGCGCGGGTTGTTTCTTCCGAGTCGAAGATGCCGACCAGGGTCGGTCCGCTGCCGCTCATCACTGCTGCCTCGGCTCCCGCCCCAAGAACTGCCTGCCTCAATTCATGGAGTTGTGGAAAGTGACCAAAAACCAGTGCCTCGAAATCGTTCGCGAACAGAGAGATCACATCCCCGCGGCTCAATTCTCCGCCGGTTAGCCTCCGGCGGTAAGCAACGGCCTCCTGTCCGGCCACTTTCCCAAGCGAACTGAATGTAGACCCATTTGCCCTGGTTGTCAATGTCAAATTCTGGTAAGCCCAGGCAGTGGAAACCTGAAAATTGGGGTTTACAAGCAATGTCCAAAATATAGGGAACTTATCCAGAGGAGTGATTCGATCACCGATCCCCTCGACTACCGCCGCCCGGCCCAGCAGAAAAAAGGGAACGTCCGCTCCCACTCGCACAGCAAGACGGTGCAGGTCTCGAGACCCCAGACGGCGGTCCAGAAGCTCGTTGATCAACACCAGGGTCGCGGCCGCATCACTGCTTCCTCCCCCCAGTCCCGCACCCACCGGTATCTTTTTGGTCAACTCGATCCTGACTCCTTCGCACCGCCGGCATTCACTCAGAAGAAGCTCGGCGGCGCGATATACCAGGTTCTCTCTTCCTGTGGGCAATTCACTGTTTGGACACGACAGCTCTATCCCCCGGGGTCTTCGTTGCACGGTCAGTCTATCCCACAGGCCCACTGGAACCATGAGTGAGAGGAGCTCGTGATAACCGTCCGGACGCTCGCCAAGCACACGCAAACCAAGATTGACTTTGGCCGGCGCCCAAGCGCTGAGCACCGCACCACTATTTGGTTTTTTGGACATAACGCAGCCGCAGCTCGTAGAGAATGTGCTTGATGAGATTCTCCTCATCCGAGGCCAGATTTCCCCGGGTCTTCTCCTCAAGCATAGCGATTAGATCAATTGTCTGTTTGGCCATAGCCAGGTCTTCTTGCTTCTTGCCGGTCGCCGGATCGGGGTATTCGCCCAGATGGAGCAGCGCTGACGTATTCAGTGAGAAAATGAAGGTGGAGAAATTGATTTCGGGAAGGGGCGTCTGACCGGCTCCTTCTTTCGCTGTCGAAGACTCGGCTTTGCTCTGATCTCTGGCCGTCGTCTGCCGTTCGCTTGTTTCGGCTTGCTTTGTGTCTTTGGCTTCTCCTTCTTCGCTGAAGCGCCGACGATCCCTGATTACAAAACCTTTGCCTTCTATTTCTTCGTCGCCCATATTCCACCTGTAATCTCGTTTGGTAGAATTTACTGAAGTGGTTGTTTTCTCTCCATGTCCATCATAATTCCAACGACGCGGAGACATGTGTACGTTTCCTCTTCAATATAACCGCAACGCCAAGCAAACTCCAGCCGCGTCTCCGCGTCCCTTTTTCTAAAGTTCCAGTGTCTGGACATAGGTAACATTCTCCAATCCCAGCAGCTCGCTTTGCACCTCCGGGGGCACGGGAGTGTCGGTCCGCAGAAGAATGATATTCTGGCCTCGCTCGAGTACCTGCCCGACATCCATGGTGGCGATGTTGATACGATGACGCCCGAGGCAGGTACCAATGGCGCCGATGGTTCCCGGAGTGTCGATATTGTAGATGAGTACCAGATGTCCTTCCAGCGGAGCCTCCAGACGAAAATCGTTGATTCTCACCAGGCGAGGATCACGCCTGCCGAAAATCATCCCGGAGACCGTGTTTTCATTATTCGTGGTCTTCATTTTGATACTGATAAGATTGGTGAAATCCTCTGCCTCGCTGCGCTTTGATTCGCTGATCTTGATGTCTCGTTCCTTCGCCAGGGCCATAGCGTTGACGAAGTTCACCTCATGTTTCAGGATGGGGGTAAGCACGCCCTTGATGAGCGCAACATTCAGTGGCACTGTATCATGTTCAGCCACGTCGCCGATATACTCAACCCCCACCTCCTGAATCCCGCCTCTCGTGATCTGGGTGACCAGACTGCCCAGCTTCTCGGCCAGCATAAGGTACGGCCTCAGAACCACCAGTGCCTCTCCCTCCATTGAAGGTGCATTCACCGCATTCCGGACGGTGCCGTTGCACAGGTAATCGACGATCTGATGGGCCACTGCCACAGCCACATTCTCCTGAGCCTCGTCGGTGGATGCTCCCAGGTGTGGCGTGGTAATGACATTTTCAAGATCTAACAGAGGGTTATCATCCGGTGGCTCCTTCTCGAAAACGTCCAGGGCAGCGCCTGCGACTCTGCCTTCCCGCAGAGCATCGTAGAGATCTTTCTCGTTGACGATGCCGCCTCTGGCACAGTTGACCAGGAGCACCCCTTCTTTCATTTTGGCAAAGCGCTCCGCATTGATCAGGTTGCGCGTTTCCCTGGAAATGGGTGTATGTACGGTGATGCAGTCAGCCCGAGCCAGCAGTTCGTCGAGACTAACCGGCTCCACACCCATTTTCCGGATGGATTCAGCCGGGATGTAAGGATCGTAGGCAATAACGTTCATCTTCAGCCCGCGGGCCCGGTCGGCCACCACCCTGCCGATGCGGCCGATACCGATGACCCCCAGAGTCTTGTTGAACAGTTCCTTGCCGCGGAAGCGCTTCTTTTCCCACAGGCGCTTCCGCATTGATGCAGTTGCCTGGGGAATATTGCGGCTGAGAGCCATAAGCAGGGCAACGGCGTGTTCAGCCGTGGTGATCACATTGCCTTCGGGGGTGTTCATCACTACAATGCCCCTCTTCGTAGCCGCAGCAATGTCCACATTATCCAGACCGATACCGGCCCTGCCGATAACTTTGAGCCGGTCCGCCGCCTCGATGATGTCAGCCGTTACCTTTGTGGCGCTGCGAATCACCAGGGCATCATACCCGTTGATGATGCCCAGCAGTTCCTCGTGGGCCAGGTTGGTATTCACCTCCACCTCGAACCCCGGCGTCTTTTGAAGGATTTCAAGGCCCTTTTCGGAAAGCAGGTCACTCACGAGAATCTTCATCAATACCCCCATGGGCAAACGGGGCCGTGCACTCGGGAACACTCACGGTGGAGAGCTTTCCAGGCAACAGCCAGTTTCAAGCATGTTCACGGAAATACTTTAACTACGTACCATAATTCACAATACTTGTCAATGGACAGGATATTCAACACAGAGTGAAAAGTACAACAACCGCGAGCGTCCGCCAAAGTTTTCTCTTGGCCATTTCCGTTTTCTGGCTTACAGTGGCCGAAATTTTTTCCATCGCGAAAGGAGGTTTTCCTATGACAGAGCTGAAAGAAATGTATCGAAAGGTCATGGATGACCACTTCCCGGACAAGATGATGATTACCTTTGGTGATCAGAGCTTTACCTACCACAAGCGCACCTGGACGATCCCTGACAGCAAGACAGGGGAGATTATTGAAAAGGGCTTGCGCTACGGCGAAAACCCCGGTCAGGAGGCTGCACTCTACGAACTGGTAGAAGGGAATGTGATCCTTGGGCAATGCCGGATCATCGAGCCCGGTCTGGGTCTGGTGAGCTCCATGAGCGAGACCGATATGCTCCAGCCTGGCAAGCATCCGGGCAAGACCAACCTCACTGACCTGGATAACGGCCTCAATGTTCTCAAATACCTGGCAAGCCGGCCGGCGGCGGTTATCCTCAAGCACAACAACCCCTGCGGCGCAGCCCACGGCACCAGCCTTGCAGAGGCCTACGACAGGGCCAATATGGCTGACCGCATCGCCGCCTTCGGCGGCTGCGTGGTGTTCAACCAGCCGGTAGACAAAGCCACGGCTGAGCTGGTGGCGGCCAACTACCTGGAAGTAGTGGCGGCACCAAGTTATGAGGAGGGCACGGTGGACATCCTCAAGCAGCGCTCCAACTTGCGGATCATTCAGATCTCTCGGATGGACCGGCTGGCTGACTACCGGACCCGACGTTTCCTGGAGTTCAAGTCCCTCATGGACGGCGGCATCATCGTCCAGCAATCACCGCTCAACAGGATCCTCAGCGCCCAAGACTTTCAGCCAGCCCAGACCACCTACCAGGGCAAAGACTACCGGATCAATCGCCCGCCCACCGAGCGGGAGCTCAGAGACCTCCTCTTTGGCTGGAGTATCGAGCAGGGGGTGACCTCCAATTCGGTGCTCTATGTCAACGAAGAGTGCACTGTGGGCATCGGCACAGGTGAGCAGGACCGCGTAGGGGTTGCCGAGATCGCGGTCTATAAAGCCTACACCAAGTACGCCGACCGCCTCTGCTTCCACGATCACGGCATTTCATACAAGGACCTGGAACTCGCCGTCACCCGCAAGGAGCGAGACCCGGCTCTCAAAGACCAGATCGATGCCGCCACCCAAGAGGCCAGAGGTGGACTCATCGGCTCCGTCATGGTCTCGGATGCCTTCTTTCCGTTCAGAGACGGCGTTGATGTCGGACTCAAGCAGGGGGTCACCGCAGTGGTGCAGCCAGGAGGCTCGCTCAGGGATTTCGAGGTGATCGAGGCCTGTAACGAGGCAGGTGCAACCATGGTTTTCACCGGCCAAAGAGCCTTCAAGCACTAGCGCACCATGCCAGGAGTCGATCTCGCCCGCAGCTTCCAGAGGCAGAGAGTAGTGAGCAGCATTGCCGAAGTGTGCCGTCCGTCGCTTGTTGTCCGTGGTCCGTTGACGGAGAGTAATACCAAGGAATTCAGTTCATGAAGACCCAGGTAGTATTCCTGGACAGGCGGTGACGAGGTGACAGGGTGATAGGGTGACCGGTGACGCCGTGAGAGCGGGTGCTATAGGCTCAGGACCGTGGCCAGGAAAATGACCAGGCTGATCACCCCGTTCATGGTGAAAAAACTCATATTGGCGCGAGAAAGATCCTCTGGCGAGACAATGAGGTGCTGGACTACGAGAAAGGCGAGAATAAAGATCAGGCCTACATAGTAAACCGGACCCAGCCGGGCCAAGATCCCCACAGCAACAAAAAGCCCGAAGGTAACCAGGTGGCAGAGCTCGGAAATTCGCAGGGCCTTGCATCTGCCCCACCGTTGAGGCAGGGACTTTAGTCCATAAGAGCAGTCGAATTCATCATCCAGACAACTGTACACAATGTCGAAGCCAGCGATCCAGAAGAGAACCGCTGCCCCCAGCAAGAAGGCGATGAGATGAAAGCTGCCGGCCACAGCCAGCCAGCCGCCTATGGGTGCCAGACCGATCGCTCCACCCAGGAAAAGGTGGCTGAGCCAGGTAAACCGCTTGGTGAACGAGTAGAAAAAGGTCGCTGCCAGAGCCAGGGGCGACAGCAAAAAACAAAGTCGATTAAGCTCGTAGGCCGCCACCATAAAGACGGCGGAACAGGCGATAACGAATATCCACACCTCGTGCTTCTGCAACAGGCCCCGGGGGATTTCCCGGTTGCAAGTGCGCTGGTTGGCGGCATCTATTTTCTCATCCACCAGCCGGTTGAAGGACATGGCTGCGCTGCGGATCCCCACCATGGCTACGAGGATCCATGATACTTGCCAGGTGGAAGGCCAGCCACGGGCAGCCAGAAAGGCACCCATAAAGGCAAAGGGCAAAGCAAAGACCGTGTGCTCGATCCTGACGAGCTTCAGGATGAGCAGCGCCTTGTTCCACATTGTCCGGACCATGGGACAGTCCCGCTGCGGTGCGCTTCGCTCGCGCTCAGCACACCCTACACCGAGTCGGTTGTTTGTTGTCAGTTGTCGGTTGTCAAAATCAGAAAATACAGTTCAGGGAAATAAATCCCGTAGGGTGCGCCAAGCGCAGCGCGGCGCACCAGAACTCTAGAACCAGTGCCTTGTTTGGTGTCCGCGAACAGATCGCGCCTGAAAGGCGCTCCCACAGCTAAAGCAAATCTACGAAAACCTTGTTACAACGGACTACTGACATCATAACGGTGCGCTTCGCTCGCGCTCAGCGCACCCTACAACAGATGGTCCGTTGTCCGTTGCCAAAATCAGAAAAATCAATCTCGTAGGGTGCGCCAAGCGGAGCGCGGCGCACCAGAACTCTGCAACAAATCTTTCTTTGTTGTCTGTTCTCCCCGAACTCACTTTACAACTCAACCTGTCGAGGGGGAGAAAGAAGCATTGATACAACGGACTACTGACAACGGACCACTGACCCTCTACGCCTCGTTGTCCAACCCCAGGCTTTCCCAGATCGTATCAATCTTTGCCACCACCTCGGGATCCATCTCGATCACCTCGGGCCATTGCCGCGAAAAACCCTCTTCCGGCCACTTCCGCGTGGCGTCGATTCCCATCTTGCTTCCAAGATTGGGCAGGGGTGCGGCGTGATTCAGAACGTCTACCGGCCCGTCCACAAACACCGTATCGCGCCGGGGATCCACATTATTGCCAAGCCGCCAGAGCACCGCTTTCAGATCCTGAACATCCACTTCCCTGTCAAAAACAACGATGATTTTCGTAAACATCATTTGCCCCAGGCCCCAGATGGCGTGCATTACCTTCTTGGCGTGCCCCGGGTACCGCTTGTCTATGGAGATGAAGGCCAGGTTGTGAAACACCCCTTCTATGGGCAGGTTCATGTCGGTGATTTCGGGTAGCTGCCTTTTGATCAACGGCAGAAAGATCCGCTCCGTGGCCTTGGCCATCCAGCAATCCTCCATGGGCGGCCGGCCCACAATGGTTGCGGGATAAATGGGGCTGCACTGGTGGGTGATGCAGCTCAGATGAAACACCGGGTAGTGGTCGGCCGGACAATAGTAACCGGTGTGATCGCCGAAGGGTCCTTCGAGGCTTCGCTCACCGGGAAAAACATGCCCCTCAAGGACGATCTGGCTGTGAGCCGGCACCTCGAGGTCCACCGTGATGCACCGTACCATTTCCACCGGCTCCCGGCGCAGGTATCCGGCGAAAACCATCTCGTCCACATCGTCGGGAAGGGGCGCCGTAGCCGCATAGGTGGTGGCAGGATCCGGTCCCAGTGCCACCGCCACCTCCAGAGTCTGGTTCAGGTGCTCTGCGATCCGGTAGTGCTGGGCTCCTCCCTTGTGGGTGTGCCAGTGCATACCCGTGCTGCTGGCATCAAATACCTGGAGCCTGTACATCCCCACATTGCGCTTGCCGGTTCGCGGATCCTGGGTGAACACCAGGGGCAGGGTAATGAAACGCCCGGCGTCCTGCGGCCAGCATTTGAGGACGGGGAAGCGGCGGAGGTCGATGCTATCCTTGATAATTACTTCCTGGCACGGCCCCTTTTTCAGAGTCTTGGGGAAAATGTTGGCCAACCGTCTAATTTTCGGAATTACTTTCAGTTTCTTGAACAGAGTGTCGGGGGCCTCGGCCTCCAGAAAATCCAGGAGATGCCCGCTCACCTCCTTGTAATCGTCAACTCCCAGGGCCATTTTCATCCGCCTTTCGGAGCCAAACATGTTCATGAGCACCGGCATACTGTGCCCTACCACATTCTCGAAAAGCAGAGCCGGACCCTGTTTCTTGCACACCCTATCGGTGACCTCGGCAATCTCAAGTTCCGGGCTCAAGGGCTCTTTGATCCGCTTGAGTTCTCCAGCCTTTTCCAGGGCCAAAATGAATTCGTTCAGATTTCCGTAGGCCATCTCTGGTACCCTGCTCAGATGAAATCCTTAACTCTGCTTTGCTCAGTCACGTCCCGCCCTGTGGTTGCGTCACCCCCATCCCCTGTCACAGCGTTTCTCCACTTCCCTTGCGTCTGGCAAAAAATTAAGGGGGACTCTACGCTTCACTTCGCCGCTCTCGTAGAGCATATCGAAAAAGAGCCTGAGCCCCGCCAGCTTGTCGGCATTCAGATCGTACCGTATACTCCGCAAGTACTGGAAACTCTCGCTGCTGGAAAACCAGGGACAACCTCCGGCAACCTCGGCAATCTCATCCAGGTGGCGCAGCCCGTAGTCTCTGGCCTCAAGCAATGCGGCAAAGGCCCGGCGAATTGATCCGTCTCCCTCTGCCACCGCCTCACGGCGCACGGCCCAGAGCGCAAAAACGAATGAGTGTCCTGTCCACTGGTTCCAGGCACCGCCGAGGTCGAGCACCAGCTTCAGCCCCCATTCCTTGCGCAACCGCAAGGCGTCATTACCAATAGCCAGGACGGCGGCAACCCGCTCCGGCCACCGGCAATCCGCGGAATGGTAATCTGCAACCCGGTAGCAGGGCTCCACAGAAAATCGCCGGGAGAGCAACAGTTTCAACAGAGCAACCGAGGTATGCGACTTGGGAGTCAGAAGAACTTCACGGCCGTGCAGTTCCTGAAGGGGCAGCCTGGAAAGGAGCAATACTGAACCGATCTGGGTGGTGCAACTCAGGGAAAGCCCCGGAAGCAGCCAGTAAGCCTCGAAACGGCGGGCGTACTCCACAGAGGATACCAGTCCCAGATCGAGCTCCCCGGCTGCCAGCATAGAATTGAGAACGGCGGGAGAGTCTTCGACGATGCTGAAGTCGTGTTGCACCGCGCCGCTTTCCAATGGATAGAAAATGGGCAGGGTGTTGATGAAGTTCACCTTGCCGACTCGAAGACTCCTGCTCATGCAATGAGTCACCGTTTTTCCCACATTTGCCCCCTCGAACTGGTCACCTGCCTGCCAGCTATGGAGCCCACTCCACCGCTCCGCGGCATCCCGCCCCGATAATGTCCTCTTCTTTGTCCCCTGCTACCCGAATCGCGAGCCAGCGTTTGCCCTTCTCCAGGCTGCCGTATCGTCCAGCGAGCCCCAGGTTGCGGGCCCCGTGCAGGGTGGCCATGCCAATCACCGTATCCGCTCTGATACCGCAGCGATCCACGAGAACGGCCATTTCTTTGAAAAGGCTCAGATCCTCGTTGCTGGCCAGACTGTCCGTTCCAATGGCGCAGGGGATCCCCGCCTCCAAAAACCGGGCCACAGGAGGTAGACCATGGCCCAGGAAGAGGTTGCTCCGTGGACACAAGCATACCCCGGCGCCAGAACGACGCAAGAGGTGGATTTCGTTCTCGTTCACCTGAACGACGTGGACGCAGAGACTGAGAGGATCGAGAAAACCCAGCCTGTCCAGATACTCGACTGCGGTGCATCCAGGCGGCCGCCACCTGCCGGGCTCCATGCCCCGCTCCTCCAATAAATCCCGCAGCCGACCCCGGCCGGTGCGGAGAAAAACGTTTTCCTCCTCGGATTCGCCCGCGTGCACCGAGACAATCTTTCCGCGCGCCGCACCCCAGGCCTTCACTTCCCCGAGCAGATTCGCCGAGCTCGTATAGGGAGCATGCACCGCCAGACTGATCTCCTCCCGGCCCGTTGCAAGTGCCCGGCGGGCGGGAGCCGACAAGCTCCGGAGAGCTCCTTGCAGCCTTTTGGCGTTCAGGCCCAATACCTCGAAGAAGGTACGAACGAGTGGCAGCCCGGGGGTATTCTCCTCCGTGAAGGTGGAGGAGGAATCGATGTCTCCAACCACCCCCGTTCCCAGGGCGCGCAGGGAAGCAAGAGCCTGCCAACGCGCCGCGGCGGCCTCAGCGGTTCCGAGCCGCTGCCTGGCCGCAAGCAGCTCCCGGATCCACGCAGCCATGCCCCCTTCAGGCCGAAGGTGACCGGCCAGGCCGCTCAGATCCAGATGGGTGTGCGCATTGATAAGAGCGGGAAGCACGGCGCCCTCCCAGTGATCAGAAACGTGAGGTGCAAACGCTTGCCGGCGCAGCAACCTATACGGTCCCACATCCTGGATAACCCCGTCGGCCACGAGCACGGCGCCGTCATCAATCGGAGGCTGGATGACGGGCACCACGACGCGGGCCCGATGGAGGAAGACTTTTTCAGATGGCGACGCGTTAACCGGCGACATCGTGTCCAGGTTAAATGAGCTCATAGGTCATATTACGCTGCCTGGGCTCGTAGCCGGCGTCTTTGATGATCCTCCTTACCTCCGCCACCGACAGCCTGTGCCTTACACCCGCTGCCGCCACCACGTTTTCCTCTATCATCGTACTGCCAAAGTCGTTGGCACCGAATGCCAGGGCCGCTTGCGCTACCTGCGAGCCCATGGTGACCCAGGAGACCTGGAGATTGGCGACATTATCGAGCACCAACCGGCTGATGGCCAGGGTTTTCAGGTATTCCACTGCGGTCGCTGGTTTTGCCTTCAGTGCGGTATTGCGGGGCTGGAACGTCCAGGGGATAAAAGCGGTGAAGCCGCCTGTTCTGTCCTGGAGCCGCCGTATTTTTAGAAGATGCTCCAGCCTCTGCTCCAGCGTCTCTATGTGTCCGAACATCATGGTCGCTGTCGTCTTCAGTCCCAGGCCGTGAGCTGATTCCATCACCGCCAGCCATTCGCCGCTGGTGCATTTGTTGGGTGAGATCCGGCTGCGAACTTCATCCACCAGTATCTCGGCGCCGCCGCCCGGTATGGAGTCCAGCCCCCGGAGCTGCAGCCTGCTGAGAACCTCTCGAGGCTCCAGCCCCTCAAGCCGCGCCAGGTGAACGATTTCCGGAGGTGAAAAGCCGTGGATGTGAATGGAGAAATGCTCCTTGATGAAACCGAGCATTTCCTCGTAGAAGCCGAGGCGGAGCTCCGGATGCAGCCCTCCCTGAAGGAGAATCTGTGTGCCCCCCAGCGCCAGGGCTTCCACTATTTTGGCTTCCAGTTGTTTGTGTGTGAGCACATAGCCGTCGTGAGCTCCTGGAGACCGGTGGAAGGCGCAAAACTCACAGCCGGAGATGCAGACATTGGTATAGTTGATGTTCCGATCAACTACATAGGTGATCACTGGCTCCGGGTGCAGGGCACGGCGGCGGTGATCGGCGAGCACTGCCAGGGTGTAGAAGTCCGCATTTTCCCACAGGCCAAGGGCCTCCCCTTTGTCAAGGCGCTGTCCATTCCAGGCCTTTTCGACAGCAGAACTGATCATCTTCTCCAAACCTGAACCTCCAACCCAGTACGGCCTCTCTCCCTTGTCTCGCGCCTACAAGATTATTCCTAACGTCTCGGAATTTATACAATTTGTTGTATTCATTAGCCTTTTGGCGACAGTCAGCTTTTGCTACCTTC
>JBKHJD010000207.1:0-4390 GCA_046538315.1 Syntrophobacteria bacterium | reverse complement strand
GGGTGCTCGTTCCCAGGTCGAAGACCAGGCCGTAACGGCGACCCACTTCTTCCCAGTCCTGCCAGGCCATCAGGTAGTTGTCGTGGAGCACCGCCGCTCCATGAAACCCGGTCTTTTTCAACATCTTGGGCAGGGTGCGAAGGCAGTGAATCGAGGCCTTGAGATCCTGGTACTCGGGACCCAGCACCAGTTTGATCTGGTCGAGGTCCGAGAGCCCCTCATGCTGCAGATCAGGCGGTACGCTCACGAGCCGCTTGTCCAGCAGGGGGTCGAGCTGCAAGATTGGTCGATACCCGGTCTGGAGAATCTGATAGTACTCCAGCTCCACGTCCGGTTGACCGACATAGATTGTCAGGTCTTTTTTGATCCTCGTTCGGCAGGCAAGCCGGATCCCCTGTTTGAGGTCCTCCTCGTCAAGCAGCTCCCTTGCCTCCTTGGACGGCGCACCTATCGAGGACAGGACCTTTACTTTGCACTTGCCGCATTTTCCCAGACCGCCACAGTCGCTCTCCAGCTCTACGTCCGTGTTCTGCAAGGCCTCCCATATGGTCTTTCCCCGGCGGACTTTCAACCACAGGTCATCGGGTAAGACATTCAGCCACACGTACCTGGTTTTCTGTTTCGTGGCCGGGGCGGTCCCGACAGGACCCTTTTTTTTCTTCTGGCTCTTGTGCCTCTTCATCCTGTCCCTTCCCCGGAACCCTGCAAAAGTCCCCGGTGAGCCGCACGGCTAGATCAGCTCGAGGAGCTTTCTCTTGAGATGTGAATAATCGGCATCCCTTATTTCCAGAGAGAGCCGCAAAAACCTGGCCACTTCCCCGGCCTTGCCGAGAAGGTCCGGGTCTGACGGCTGCCGCACATAGAGCAACCTGTTGTAGTGTTCAAAACAGCAGTTCCGTATTTCCTCATCGTACAGTTCCAGCGGTTTCATGCAATATTCTTCGAAGTGGACAATGAGCTCCTTTTCCAAAAAGTAGGTGCCCGCCGTCTCATGGATGGCTCTCTGGAATTCCTCGCTGCCGAGAAGCATCTCGTAACAGTGAAACCCGGGAACCCTGATCGTCCCGTGTCGATTGCAAAACTCGTCGATATCGGGAAAACAGCAGCCGTAGAGGCAGAGGGGTCGCTCATTGTTTTGCCGAGCGCCGGTAATTTCTCGCCGCAGTCGACTTTTCAGCTCCTGGGGTCTCATATGCAGGTTGGAGGGCAGAAAGGTCAACCGTACATGGGGGTACTGCTTGTCCACCTCAAGGTACTTCAACGCGGGCTTGAACACCCCGCAAGCTATGAGACGGGGGGGCGCGGGAGTCTCTTGCAATATCTTTCTTTTATTGTGCCCCGGTGATCTCATGGCAGAGTTGAACCTGCGGGCAATCCGCGTAAAAACCCTGGCGGACAGACCTGGACCTTCAACTAAGCCTCCTGAATGCCGCCAAAGTTAACTCGTATCTCGGCGATCAAATCCGCGTCCAGGAGGCCCTCATGGGCCTCGTCCAGTATTTTTCCTGCCACCTCATTGGCACGGGTCAACATGCTGGGCCGCTTTCTTTCCTCCCAGATATCGAAATTACAGCGTACGCTCAACTCAGGGTAGAAGAACTCGTCCATCATGTGGTCGACGGTGTGATCCTCCATCACGTAGTGGCCTCCGGGGCCCACCTTCTCGATCACCTCCAGACCGAGCGTATCTTCGTTCACCTTGATTCCTGCGAGTATTCTCCGAATCATCCCGATGACCTCGTTGTCGATCACGTACTGCTCGTATGAGATGGAATTCCCTGAATCCAACATGCCCGCCGCCAGGTGAACGCAGTCGGCCCCCGACGCGGCCACCATCAGATTGGAGAAACTCTTCTCACAGCCCGACTGGATGTCGGGTCTCTTGGCCTCTGTGACTCCTGCTGAGCCATAGATGGGCAACCTGTAAAGCTTTGCCAGCTGAACTGCAGCAGCGCTCATCATCGCCATTTCCACCGAGCCCATGGTGAACTCCGCGTTCCGCAAATCCATTGCCGTAGGGACCGCCCCGTACAGCACCTTGGCTCCGGGGGCGAACACCTGGGCGAGGGCCACCACTGACAGGGCCTCAGCGTGCATTTGCGCGAGGGTCCCGGCCAGGGTCCCCGGAGCGGTGGCCCCGGAGATGGGAGCCGGCGCACATGTCACCGGGATGCCGTGTCTGGCGCAGAAATCCACAATAGCCAACGTATTGCCGTCTACCGTGAGTGGACTTATCGGATTGGTTATTACCGAGGCGAAGGGCTTTTCTCTGAACCTGTCTTCTCCTCCTGCGATGAAGCTCGCCAACTCCCACATCTGCTGCACCCCTTCCAGATCGTCACAACCTCCCATCACATGCTTGGTGGTGTTGTTGAAGGCGTGATAGAAATCGTTCAGGTGGTACAGCTGCGGTTTCAGGTCATGAGCCTGGCAGGCGATGATGTAAAAGTGAATATGATCAAGCTGATCCACCAGGCTGGCAGTGTTGACGACATCACGCAACATAGTGCGGCGGTAGCCGCCTGTCGCCATGTCGAGGATGCGAAAAACCCGGCCCCCGTTGGCGAAGTAGACCTTGCCTTCTCCCAGAGACAGGTCCTTTTTGCCGTCTCGAGAATACAGAATGAAGGTCGACGGGGCCCGTGCCAGGACCTCATCGAGCCAGTCCTGGTCGAAGCGTATTCTCTGAGTGCCCTCATCCACCAGGACTCCTCGCGTTTTCTTGAGCCTGTCGAGAAAACCGTTCCCATGAATCCTGATTCCCACCCGATCGAGTACCCGTCGCCCGGTTTGATCTATCAGCCTCAAAGCCTCATCAGAGAGCAGCTTGCAGAATGGTGAACTCCTTCCCATGCTCAAACCTCTATGCTTGGTTCCGGCTGTGAAACCCGCCGAAACTGGATGTGTTGCCCGGGCTGCTTCACGCCCCATGGAGAACCTGCTCTATCCCTTTGAGGACCTCATCCGGCTTTGGCTCCACCTGATGTTCGGATAGAATCCTCTTGGCCTCCGCATTGCACCGTTTGTAAAGGTCCATGCACCCGGCATTTTCCCAGAAATCGTACCGGGAACGGTCCAGGAGCTTCGGAAGAAATTGCGCCTGCATAAAGTTTTCAAACGTGTGGTCATCCATGAGGAAGATGGAGCCGGGGCCGCCTCTGGCTACCCTTTCTATCACCTCGAGGGCCAGGGTTCCACGATTGACAGCGATACCCTCGGTAAAGAATCTGCTCATGGCAACCATCTCGTTGGCCATGGTTATCATTTCAAGGGAAGATGTGCTGCCGTATTCGAGAAAACCCACATCGTGGATCAGATTGGATCGGGAGAGCATGGCGGTGATAATGGAAAACATAGCCTCGCCGCCTGCCTGGGCATCCATACACTTGGCATCAGAGGCCCCGGCGAAGGCCCAGATGGGCAGTCCGTAAATTTCGTCCCGCATATCTGCGAGGGCGGCCTGAGTGAGACTCCATTCTGGACAACCATATGAAATCACGGTGGACTTCATATCCAGAACGCTGACGTTGGGCCCGAACAGAAACGGCGAACCCTTGCCCGCTAACTGGTGTACCACCAGTCCCACCAGGTTCTCGGCAATTCCCAGTGCCATGGCTCCGGCAAGGGTGACCGGAGCACCACCGCCAGCGTTTGATCCGGAGGGAAGACAAATGGGGATCTTTTTTTCGGCGCAGAAAACAAGCTTTTCCATCACGTTCTTGGGAAAGCGCAAGGGGCTGATGGCCTCTGAATAATTGAGCAAGAATGGCCTTCTCTCGAGCTCTTCTTCACTGCCTACCACGAGAGAGGCGAGTTCGTAAATCTTGGCAATGTCCCTGCCGCTGTCTGCAATGAAAACAATGGGTTTATTGATGTTTTTGATCATTTCTGCAAACACGTGGACATAAATATCCTGGACAGGAACATCTTCGGGGTTGGACATGGACATGGCAAACGCCATGTTTTCAAGCCCGTCCACAAGCCTGGCAAAATTACGCGTGTCTTTGAGGACAGTCCTTCGCCGCTCGCCGGTCTCCAGGTCCAGGGTGAACGTGGCGTCCGAGCCTGTACCATAGAAAGGGTTGCCGTCAACGAGGGGCATCACCCTGTTACCCCTCTGGTCATAGAGGGTGATCTGTCGCGGCGCAGAGCTCAGTGCCTCCTCAACGAGATAGCCGGGCAGCCTCACCCAGTCGCCATCGACAACCTTGCACCCGACGCCGGCAAGCATCTCCAGCGCCCCGGGGTGTTCCATCTTGAATCCTGTTTTTTCCAGAATTTCCAGGGCAGCCTCATGGATCGCCCACGCCTGCTCCCGGTTCAAAACCCTGAGGCGCGGTTGGAAAGTGGGAATATCAAGCGGTCTCATCTTCGACTCCTCCCCGATCAA
>JBKHJD010000206.1:0-4417 GCA_046538315.1 Syntrophobacteria bacterium | reverse complement strand
TCTCATAGGAAGCGTAGGCTGAGTAAGGAAGAGTAAGTTGCGTTGTAGGGCTAAGGGATAGACGAGGTGGACATGGATGCCCTAAGGTAGGGTTTGGCCAGAAACTCTATCGAAAGGAGGCATCCGATGTCCACGAGCCTACTATACCATGGTTTTGGCCTGAAGGCCTATGAGTATCTCAAGACAGAGTACCTCAACGGCACGATCTTCTTCCATGTCCAGAAGAAACAAGCATTTCGGTACTGCACGAACTGCAGGAGCCGCGATGTTGTCCTTGCCGGTCGAGTGGACCGGATATGGTACAGTCTGCCAATAGGATTGAAGCCAACCATCATCGTAGCGCATCTGCACAGGCTGGAGTGTTGCAGATGCGGTGTCAGTCGGCTGGAGAGTTTGGAGATAGCCGATGCGCGGAAAAGCTACACCCGAGCCTTCGGGCGCTACGTGGTTGAGATGGCCAAAGAGATGACGAAGGCCGCCATTGCTGCCAAGCTGAAATTCGTGAGCTGGAATACGATCAAAGCCATCATCAAAGATGACCTCAAACGCCGGCTCAAGCGGCGAAAGCTCACCAGGGTGCGCTATATCGCTATCGATGAGATTGCGGTGAAGAAAGGTCATCGGTACCTGACCACCGTGGTCGATCTGGAAACCGGAGAAGTGATCTACTGCGCCGAGGGCAAAGATGCTGAATGTTTCAGGAACTTTTTCACCAAGATCAAAAGATCCAGAAAGGCGAGGCTTGAGGCTATTGCCATGGACATGAGCCAGGCCTACCTGAAGGCTGTTGAGCTCTATGCGCCACCTGGGGTCAAGGTTATTCATGATCGATACCATCTGGTAGCAATGATGAATCAGGTTGTCGATGAGGTTCGGCGGGATGAGTATCGGGAGAAAACCGGTGAAGAGAAAGCCGTCATCAAAGGCTCCCGGTACCTGCTCCTTTCCGCCTTTGAAAAAATCTGTGCTGATCAGACAAAATGCACTCGCCTTGAGTCCCTGCTCAAGCTCAATGAGACCTTACATAAGACCCATTTGCTCAAGGAAGATCTCCGACTCTTTTGGGAGCAGAACTCTCGAGAACAAGCTCAAGCTTTTATTGAAACGTGGCTTGATCAAGCCCGCTCTGTCGGCAATGCCCACCTGAACAAGATTGCTAACACCATCGAGAACAACCTTGAAGGGATTCTCAACTACTACGATTTCCCAATAACCACCGGGCCCCTCGAGGGAATCAACAACAAGATCAAGGTCCTCAAACGGACAGCTTACGGTTTCCGGGACATGGAGTACTTCAAACTCCGCATCCTCTTTATCCGAGAGGCTGCATTTACCTTGGTGGGTTCAGGTTGAACCTGTCATCTACGCAAAACGGGGAAGAACCCAAAATAGTTGGCAGTCTCTGGGCCAGCATGGTCTTGCCCGAGCCCGGCGGCCCCACCATCAGGACGTTGTGCCCGCCGGCGGCAGCAATCTCCAGGGCACGCTTCACGTGCTCCTGGCCCTTGACCTCATTGAAATCCACCTCATAGTGCCCATCCCTGGAAAAAAGGTCCTGGACATCTACCACGATCGGCTTCAATTCGTTGAGGTTATTGAGAAACTCGACAACCTGTGAGAGGTGACTGACGGCAAAGACTTCAACCCCGTGGACCACACCAGCTTCACGGCAGTTTTCCTCAGGAACCAGAATCCCGGCCAGGCCCTGCTTGCGTGCAGTCAGCGCCACCGGCAGAGCTCCCCTGGTACCCTTTACTCTTCCATCCAGCGAGAGCTCGCCGATAACCAGGTAACGCCTCAGCTTCTCCCGATTCACCGCCCCTGTGGCAGCGAGGATTCCCACCGCCATGGGGAGGTCGAATCCTGCTCCCTCCTTCTTGATGTCGGCGGGGGCCAGATTGACCGTAATCCTCTGGGCCGGATAGCGGTAGCCTGAATTTCTGATGGCTGATTTCACCCGGTCTTTGCTCTCGCGCACGGCACCGTCAGGAAGTCCGACAGTGGCAAAGGCAGGCAATCCCCTGCTGATGTCCACCTCCACCTCCACCACATAGGCGTCGATACCCAGAACCGAGCTGGAAAGCACCTTTGCGATCATGGGCGATCTACCGGGGGGCAGCCTGCGCTTCACCAACAGGGAAGATAGATGGAAACAGGTCGGACGATGTGACGCGGCGCCCCTTGGATGCAGAAATGCCCGGCCTCAAGCCAGGACAATAAATCATCTATAGCAGATGATTCGGCCCTTCGCAACAAGAAAGACCATGGGAGGCAAGTTATGATGGGCTGTGTCAGCAAACAAAAAGGCTCTGCATCAGTTTCATTGACATTCCGGATGAATCTGGTATGGTGCCGGGTTAATTCTTTCCTTTTCCCGGGATGGTAAAATGCCGTTTGTCCATTCTGTCCTGGATGCAATCGGCGGCAACGGGGCGAAAGCGTACCAGTGCAGTACCTGCCATCGCCTGATTACCCAGTCTGACCGGCTTCTCTGCATAGGCGGTACCTATCGGCACCTCTTTGTGAACCCCGCAGGAGCGCAGTGCGACTTTTATACCTTTTCCTCTTGTCCTGGTGCGGCGGCCGCTGGAGAAGCCACGGAGGCTCATACCTGGTTTGCTGGCTATTGCTGGCGCCTGGCCTTCTGCCGGCAGTGCGGTCAGCATCTCGGCTGGCACTACAGCGCGGTTTCCGGGTCAAGACGCCCCGGTCATTTCTGGGGAATTCTGGTTTTCCACCTGACCAGTGGATAGACACAAAGCGCAGGGAGCACGGTGCCCGGCACCAGAAAACCGCAGACTCTTACCGGCTAGTCCATCAGATTGGTCTTCACCACAGCTTGTCACGACACCAGGGGTAGATTGTGATTCTTGTCGTACCGTTTCTCACCTGTTGAACCATATTGATTCCGGAGATTTGTCCTCTAGCTGTATCGAATATGAAACCGGCCTCAAGTTTTTACTCTGCACATGCGTTCTCATTTCAGGGCTGCTGGGCCCAGCTTTCCCGGTCACGCCCGAGCAAAACCGCAGCCAAAGTGATTTTCCTTTGCGAACCGATCTCCGCACCTGGCCGGCTCGGGTGGCCCCCGGCCAGTGGATCTGGATTGCCCTGACCCTCAGCCTTGATCCCGGCTGGCACATATACGGAAACCCGAAGGGACCCGGTCCTGGCCTGCCTACTACCCTCGAGGCCTTCTCATTGCCGCAAGGCGTGCGCGCTTCTCTGGCAGTCACGATCCGGAGGCCGGACACGAAACCGTGTGGAAAAAGATTCCTTCCGGCAAATTCAACACGGCTCGCTGGTTCACTTCACGGCGAGACGATGAACAATACGCCACTTCTCTCTGGACGGAGGTGCGGAGTCCAGCATTAAGAGGATTGGTCAGTAATGCAGGCCGCGATGCTGGTCCTCGGCTCACAGCGACTGGTTTTCCCTCGGAATCTCTTTACGCCCGTTTGTTACAGCAAACCAGCATCTTTCAGTGAACTCATGAGCCGCCCGCTCAGGGTAGTTACCCGGCTCAGGGTGCGACTTAGCTGCTGTCTCGCTGCTTCCGTTTCTCTGAGACGCGCGTGGCCTTCCATCAGATTAAGCTCGGCATCCAGCCCGTGCCAATCGGAGGCCCCCATTACGTGAGCTGCCAGTCGCATTTCGGTGCCAACCGCCTTGACAAAAGAGCCGAGGATCTTGAAAGCGCCGCTGCGTTCTGCTTCATCCAGGCTGCCGAGCACGTCCAGAAGTTGTCCGGCAACAAGCAGCGCCGATTTCATCCTCTCCGCATACATAAATCCCAGGATGTCTTTCTTCACCGCTTCGGGGTCCATGGTTGTCCTTCTGATAATCGTTACCGGTCCAGATACCTCTGCCGCGCCACAGCCGTCCGCAGAAAACGCCATTGCATCTCGCTCGAAGAGCGGAACTCCAGGATTCGTCTTCTTCAAGCCAGGTGTGGCGCTTGCAGTCCCTACCCGGTACGATTCTGCAAGAGGTTCGCCAAAAAATGATGGAATCCGTGGAAAGCTATGATACCAGTCATTTGGAGCATTTGGGAAGTGGACATGGCCGCAAGGGAGGCGGCTGCTGGAAAACTTCTCGACAGCAGGCGACACGGGCCCCTCTGAAAGGATCACATAAAAAAGTTCTCTCGATTCTCGCAGGACCTGGTTTTTTGGCAATTTGACGGGGTGGCACCGGAAATGCAGCTGAACAAAAAGAGCTCTTCCCAAATGTGATTGGATGCGCCTCTCAGTCTTGTACAGCTGTTGTTGGAAGGATTCCGGGATTGTTTTTGCCCGACGAACAAAGTATCATTCTAACGTTTGGAAAGAAAAAGCTGTTTTACACCTCATCTGGGTTGGTGAACCATGGCTGATCGCGACTACTATCAGATTCTCGGTCTTGAAAAGGGCGCTTC
>JBKHJD010000205.1:0-4444 GCA_046538315.1 Syntrophobacteria bacterium | reverse complement strand
TGAATCCGCCTGAAGGCGGCTTCGAAATGTAAGGAAGAGTACCCAATTTCATTGAAATGCTCGCTAAGCTCGCTGGGCATTTTCGCTCCATTTATGGAAGTGTGGGCTTTGAGAAAGCACCAAATCTTCATGCTGAGCCTGGCGATGGCCAGGACCTGAATCAAAGGTTGCTCAGGTGCTCGCGGTTTCGCAGCCTCCCGCTTGGCCCTGACAGCAGGACACACCTGACACCGTGGCACCGGAGGCCGTGGTGGCTCTCCGGAGTGACTGAAAATAGAGTCAGTGGTCCGTCGTCAGTAGTCCGTTGTACCAGTGCTTTCATAGGCTTAGCTCAGAGAGCAACTGGTTCGAGCTTTTTTGGGGGGTTATGTAGCTCAACTACGCTTTTTTTGGCCTTGGCAACGGACAACGGACAACAAGCAACGGACAGTACCGATTCAAGTACAGGGTGTCACGTGTGGGTGAAAGTCACCCCTTCGGGGCGGATTCCGGGTTCGAGCCACCCTGTATTTGCTTGACTCTTGCGCGCCCTGCGCTATGATGGCTGGGCCGGTACCGCGCAGTTGCAGGCGTTGTTGATGCATTGGGGCGGTCGAAGCGGCCTGAGCGGGAGATATATCGTTTCGGCCCAGCAGACAGCGGGCAACAGGCACCACGACCCCGGGATTTTCAAACACCCGAAAAGCACAATGAGTTCATGTGAGGTTAGGCATGCACCGAGAGCTTATTGAAAAGATCAAATCACATCAATCTCTCGTTGGCATCGTCGGTCTCGGCTACGTAGGGCTCCCTCTGATGCTGCGGTTCACCGAAGTGGGTTTCCCGGTGCTCGGCTTCGACATCGATACCGCCAAGGTGGAGAAGCTCAATCGCGGGGAGAGCTACATTGGTCACATTCCGTCAGCGGCAATCGCGAAGAGGCGCAGTCTGGAGATCCGAGCCCAAGACGGCCAGGTTGTGCCTCTCTTCGTTGCCACCGAAGAGTTCAGCCGTGCCCGTGAAGCCGATATTCTCATTCTCTGCGTTCCCACGCCGCTTGACAGGTACCGTGAGCCGGATCTTTCCTTTGTCCGGAGCACCATGGATGCTCTGATCCCTCACCTGCGCCGTGACCAGATGATCTGCCTGGAGAGCACTACCTATCCGGGGACCACCGAAGAGGAACTGCGGCCCCGAATCGAAGAGCGGGGTTTTGTTATTGGACAGGACATCTTTCTGGTCTATTCGCCAGAGCGGGAAGATCCGGGAAACCCGCGGTACAATACGCGCAACATTCCCAAGGTTTGTGGTGGCTCGACCCGGAGGTGCCTCGAGGTGGGCCAGGCTCTCTACAGCGAGGTGGTTGACCGGGTGGTGCCGCTTTCATCAACGCGGGCGGCTGAGCTTACGAAACTTCTCGAGAATATCTACCGGGCGGTGAACATCGGTCTGGTCAATGAACTCAAGGTAGTTGCAGACCGCATGGGGATTGACATACGGGAGGTTATCGAGGCCGCCGCTACCAAGCCCTTCGGGTTCACGCCGTTTTACCCCGGCCCGGGATTGGGCGGCCACTGCATACCCATTGACCCCTTTTACCTCACCTGGAAGGCACGGGAGTACGGGGTCAACACCCGGTTCATCGAACTGGCCGGCGAGGTGAATACCGCTATGCCCAACTGGGTGGTAGGCAAGGTTGCAGACGCGCTGAACGAGCGCGGTCTGGCTCTCAAGGGAGCGAAGATCCTGGTACTGGGCCTGGCGTATAAAAAGAATGTGGACGACCCGAGAGGGTCTCCTGCTATGGAGATCATGGAAATCCTGCGCAGCAAAGGCGTGGAGGTGTGTTACAGCGATCCTCATATTCCCCTGTTCCCGCGGATGCGTCGGTATACCTTTGAGCTGGAATCTGTGGAGTTGACCCGGGAAACGCTTGAAAATTGCGACTGTGTCGTGGTGGTCACAGACCACGATGCGTACCCCTATGATCTCATTGCCGCACATGCCCCTTTGATTGTGGACACCCGCGGGATTTACCGGAACGACAAGGCCAATGTGGTAAGGGCCTGATGCGTGTCGGCGCGCGAAGCGGCGCACTTTTTCCTTGACACAGGGAGTGCTCTTGTACTAGGGTACAGTTGATGCTGCTGGGACACCAGGATGCTTGTTTCAGATCGTCCTGCATAGGGCTCTAGGGGCACGGACCCACCACACTTCTAACATAAACAAGTCAGAGACTGCTCGTTAGCACGTAAAGCCATACCGTTGGACCTATAGTCGGGATACCCCGGTCTTGTGTGGCCCGCTCGTGCTGCTGGATGAGGGGAACCAATCATATTCCAGAACCGGGGGAGCTGGAAGAATGTGCCTTGTAGTCGTTACGCGACCGTAGATTTTTCCAGCTCCAGGTATCTGTCAGTACCGAGACACCACTGCCGGTTCATAAACCGGTTTCACAAAGAGGGGGGCACCAATGGGTAGCAAACCAGAAAAGGTCTTCGAGCACGGCGCGCTCAGGGCTGCCATCTTTGCCAATGTCCACGAGAAGGAAGGCCAGAGCTTCACAGTGAAGCGAGTTTCCTTTCAGAAGCTCTACCGGGACAAAGAAGGCAACCTGAAGACCACCACCAGTCTGGAGGTAAATGACCTGCCGAAGGCGGTGCTCGTATTGCAAAAGGCTTATGATTACATAACGGCTCGGCCGGATTTTCAGGATACAGCTACTTCTTGAATTGCCCGGCGAGGCGGCGTTTAAGGGGCGCCGATAAAAGGACAAATCGCACCTCGCTGGGCACTTTTGCCATCCACAAAAAGCCGGGGGCCGAATAGAGTAACAGGGTTCCTGCGAGCGGAAAAATGACCCGCCACGGTGGTTTTTGACCTACCACACCGCCCTGACTTTTACCCACACCTAGTGTCCGTTGCTTGTTGTCCGTTGTCCGTTGCCAAGGCCGGAAAAAATGGCGAGCTGAGTCCTTCGATTCACGAATTTATTCCCGGCGGACTTATGAAAATCCTCATACAACGGACTACTGACAAGGGACGACTGACTTCACTCTGGCCCTGCTTGTCCTCCGGTTTCCTCTGCTTACTGGGTGCCTATAAAGAAGGGGCGAAAACGGCTTTCATCCCACTTCGCCGCCCTGTCAATGGCGGCAAGCAGTATCTCTTTGTCGTCAGGGAGGCGGCCGTGCAGGTCCAGGTAGTTGGTATAGTGATCACTGAACAGGAGACTGGTGCAGGTGAGCCCCTCCAGAAGTTGCCTGGTTTCCAGCAGGACCTGGTGAGGGGAGAGCATGTGGAACCTTCCCTTGCGGATCTGGTGGAGCAGCAGGGTGTTGATTTTGGGAACAAAGGTACGGAGCCGGATGAAATCTGGGGCTATGGCGTTCAGGACCCTTGCGGTTTCCCGGGCGTGGAAATCGGTGCGCTCCTGGCCGCCAATGCCGAGGATCACATACTCGCTCAACTCGATGCCCGCCTCTCTGACCCAGAGCCCGGCCTGGATCTGCTCGCTCGCCGTTGTGCCCTTCTTGATTTTCTTGAGAATCTGATCATCACCGCTTTCCAGGCCCACATGGATGCGGGAGAGCCCGGCTTCTTTCAATGTTTTCAGCTCCTCAAGACCCTTCCGGTAGATGTACCTGGAGGAGCCGTAGACGGTGATGCGCTCGAGTCGAGGAAAAAGGTGCCCGGCATAGCGGCAGATTTCTGCTAGCTGCTCGGTTGGCATGGCGATGGTATTGCCAGCCGGAAAAAAGACTGACCGCACCTGGTCACCCCGGAAGCGGCGGGCCTCCTCCATATCCTCCTTGATTTCCGCTACGGGACGAACCCGGTATGGCGGACCTTGCTTGTACACCATACAGAAGGTACATTTGTTGTGCGAACAACCGATGGTTGCCTGGATGAGCAGGCTGTCGGCTTCGCTCGGAGGCCGGTATATGGGACCAATATAGCGCATCCTCTAGAGAACAGGGCGCAGGGCGAACTTGTTAGCTCCTGACTCTAAACCATGCGCATCCCGCTTGACGATGCAAGCGTTTCACGGTAAGCGATCACAGGTTCAGAGTTCAGCCTGGTACATTTCCGGAAGGAAACCCTAAGTAACGGGGTCAGCTCCGTTTCATTGACCTCGATTGCCTGTCTTTGCGTGGCAGGCATACAGCTAGGTTTTACATTTTACATATTATACAATAAGAATCGCACCAGGTTAATACCGGCATACCGGGGAGAGAGAATGGGTGATACTGTAGTGGAGGAGGTAACCAGGCTGAAGGCAGAGCGCAAAGCGCTTATCCTTGCCCACAACTATCAGATGCCGGAGGTTCAGGATGTCGCCGATTATACCGGAGATTCTCTGGAGCTGAGCCGGAGGGCGGCTGCCACCGACGCTGAGGTGATTGTTTTCTGCGGCGTGCATTTCATGGCCGAGACCGCCAAGGTGCTCTCCCCGGAGAAAATC
>JBKHJD010000204.1:0-4457 GCA_046538315.1 Syntrophobacteria bacterium | reverse complement strand
CAATATCTTGGCCACATTTACTAAAACCCACCAGATGGGTTGGTCTGACGCTTACAAGGCAACAGGCTCTCCTCTCCCAGATTGGGTCGAGACCGACGAGCCTTCGGCGAACCCATCGATCCAGCGGACGGCCTATTAAGACGCCGCCGCTGCTCTCTACCTGAAATCAAATCGGGGTCGGACCAAGTCAAGATATTGATATCGTGGGAAAAGAGATCAAAAATCGCGCTGATTTCGGCCCTATATTGACGTTTTCGAGGTCAAAAAGTGTACTTTACGAGGGATGAACCAAACATCAGCATGATTCCCTGCATTCCCACGGGGGAATAGGGTGGGGAGCGGTCCATAATCCTTTCGCCTGTACTCTCGCCCCCAATTGAAACGGCTCGCTGTTCCCTGGGCCTGTCCCTTCGGAAATGGGGTCGGGCCAAGCTAAGTGAAAGCCGGGACTTCCTGGTAAAAAAGTAAGTTTACGGAGGATCGAGGCAATATCGAGGTATGCGGAGACATGCCCCGTTGACGGGTTCGGTGTCCTGCAGCTCATCATTGTGGAAACGCTGGTAAGAAAATAAATAGATGCGAGCGTTTACATTACATCATGTTCGTGGGTATTATTGAGAGGGTTTCTTATTTTCTCACCAACGCTTTCAGCGTCCCATCGAACGCGTTTCAGTGGAGGGAATAGAGTTCAAGAGCTTTTCAGCAGACATCTTCTGGCAGGAGGAAAGCCTGGAGCAATTGGCAGCCGAGCAAGAAGTTCGGCCGCTCCGACGCCTCGAGGATGTGTGGGGAGAAGGTGCGGAGCTTTGGGCTGGAGATCAGGATTTCGAGACCTTTGTGGCGGCCACACGTGGGGTGCAGGCTGAGGAGAGCTGAGCATGGAAGTCCGTATGCTGGATATGAACATCATCTCCTACCTGATGAAAGGTCATCCTGTAGGCGAGCACTATAGGCATCATCTCGAGGGTAAAACGCTTGCCCTTGCTCTGTAATCAGTGGCCGGATTCGACTGGAATAGGTGGCCGCTTTGGAATGGAATCAGTGGCCGGCTTGCAATGGAATAGGTGGCCGATTTGCACCGGAATACGCACCCTGGAGCGCGATGAGGGAGGCGAACCAGGTTCAGGGAGGAAGATGCAGGATGGGCACCGCCCACCATACTATCTATGGCAGCGGCTTGAACAAGGCAAACGAGCTCAACGGTGTACATGAACCTGCCATCCAATGACTCTATGACCATGCGACACCTTGACGCGAGGCCGTATATTTCTTGACACCATAGAGATGCGAAGGTAAGTTGATCCAAAAACAAGGGGCGCTCCTCCTGATTCGTGGACTTTGAATTGACCGGTTGGCTCCGTTTCTCCAAGAGGAGGAGTGGAGTTTTTTGCTTTCAGAGAGAACAAGGCTTCGTGGTTAAACGCGGCGCTGAGGCCGCTAGACCCAGAGACGTCCAATGGCACGGGGCGACCAGCTCAGCCGCCAGTGGCGGATCCTTCGTATGCTCGAAGAAAGCAGGCGTGGTTTCACCGTCAGCGAGGTGGCCCGCGAGCTCAACTGCGTCCGTCGGACAGTATACCGGTACCTGGAGATCCTCCAGGAAGCCGGCTTCCCGATTTACACCGAACGGGACGGCAGAGCAAGCCGCTGGGCCTTCATAGATACGTTCCGATTTCACCTCCCTGTTCCTTTCTCGTCCGTGATCTGCTCTCAGTTTTCGAAGGCACGATATTCCATGAGGATCTGGAATCCCTCTTCGGCAAGGCCAAGTCTACGTTGCCCAGATGTGAACCGTGTAGCAGTTCACCGGCAACGAGTCACGTAGGGTGCGCCAAATGGAATGCGGCGCCGCGCAATTCACCCGTAACGAATCACGTAGGGTGCTGCCAAGCGCAGCGCGGCGCCCCGCAATTCACCGGCAGCGAATCATGTAGGGTGCGCCAAACGGAATGCGGCGCACCGCGGTTCTGTCGCCATGGATATCAACCTTTCCGAATTTACCATTTCCAGGTTGCGTCTTACCCTGGCACCGCGGGAGACGATTCATCTTCCCCGCCTGAACAAGGGGATCACGCTGCGGGGCGCATTCGGCTCCACCTTCAGGTCCCTGGTGTGTGTGGATCGCAATGCCCCCTGTGACGGGTGTACGGTGCACCCGCTGTGCCCGTATGCGTTCATCTTCGCTCCGCAGGTACCCGAAGGGGCGGAGCGCCTGCGGCTGAACAGGGACATTCCGCGGCCTTTCGTCATCAAGCCGCCTCTGGATGGGCGCGAGGCCTACGAGCCCGGTGAGGAGTTCTCTTTCGACCTTGTTCTGGTGGGTAAGGCGAAGGATTTCTTCCCTTATTTCGTTGTCACCTTCCGGGAGCTGGGCGAACGGGGCATCGGCGTGGGCCGGGGCCGCTTCGATCTGAAGAATCTGGAGGCCGCAAACACGGACGGCACCTGGGAGCACCTGCATGGCTGGGGCGAGCTCACGGTGCGCGCACCTTCCGGGAGCATCTCCTTCGAGAGCTTCTCGGCCGTCCGGGAAGAACGCCTGCTAAACAGGCTGAAGATCCGTTTCCTGACCCCGGTCCTGCTCAAGGAGAAGGGACGCTGGGCCAGGCCTCTTTCCGGGCCGTTGATGAAGCGGCTCCGGGACCGGGTGAGCGCTCTGTCCTACTTCTACTGCGGGGAGGTCCCGGAGATGGACTTCCGGAAACTCGGGGAGGCGGCCGAGAGCATCCGGACCATACAACAGCGCCTCCACTGGGTTGAGGAGAAGAGGTACTCCAGGCACCGCAACCTGAGCCACCTGCTCAAGGGATTTCTGGGGGAGGTGGAGCTTGAAGGCGAGCTGGGGCCTTTCATGCCGCTGCTCCGGCTGGGACAATATCTCCATGTAGGAAAGGCAACCGCTTTCGGACAGGGGTGGTACCAGGTGGAAGAGCAAGGGGCAGGGACCAGATAGAACCAGTCCGATGGACTGATCGAATGACAAAGGTACGGTGCACGGGGAGTACCATCGGATGGCGGCGAAGAGAACAGGCAAAAAAGCAGAAGAAACAGGAAGAAAGGGAGACTCAAGGATAGATCACAAAGAGCGGCGCTTGTTGAGACCTAAACTGATCGGTTCCAGGTTCAGGGTTCCAGGTTCAAAGGTTACAAGCGTCAGGAATTGCTCACGATAGCCATGAAGATCCAGAATGTCAGACCTTACCCATCGGGTGAAATGACCGTATAACCGTAATGGGGCTCGAATCCCTGTATTCAAGCCTCTAAGGGCTTTCAAACCCGGAACGTTGAACGTTGAACGTTGAACCGCTCAACCTAGGTGAATACAAGCGTTTCATTGTGGACTATCAGCTATCTGTGTCGCGGAGTCGTCGTTGCCTATCTGTGATTTCGACTCCGTGATCCCGGAGGCGGGGATGAGCCGATTGACTCTGGGCTTTGCAGATGTTTGCAGACCACGATCAGGGACGAGGGACTGTGGAATCGGTTCGAGGCAAAACTATCACGTGAAAGGCCTGCAAGCCTGGAGGAGGACCTCCGGATCGTGGAGGCGCTGTACGAAGAAGCCAGGGCGCTCGGTCTTTTCCCCTTGAGCGATCCGTTGGAAGGGATCGAAGTTGACGTCAAATTGGCAAGGGTGGTCAACAGTGTTTGAAGCACTCCTGAGGAAACTGGCCGAGGAACTGGTAGCGAAGGTACTGGATTTGCGCTCGGTGGGAAATGGGGCAAAAATGAGGCGTGGATGATGAAGAAGGATTTTGAGATAATAATGGTGTGGCCGACAGCCCTGTCCCGGAGTCGGGAAGTTCTTGGGAGACAACACCTCGGGTTGTGCTCCCTGGTGTCAGAAGTGGTGCGCAAGGCGATTTTACGGTCCTTTACGTTCCCTTTGACAGGGTTGGCGATGACAAGAACGAAATCCACCACCAGGCGCTGGCCGACCTGACCCTGGTAGTCCAGGGCATTCGGGCGATGCTGACTGCCTAGGGCTTCGGAGCCAAGACGAACACGTGGTTAGGGGTAGCGGAGGAAAGGGTCGAGGAAGGGAAACTCCATGGTGAAGGCAGGAGAGCCCGGTGACGCTTGTTAGCCTCGGTGAACTTGTAAAATGGGGCAAAGGAGTTCGGTTATGCGTTTTAGACCACCCCGCCACGTCGTCTGGAGCACCGATACGGTCGACCTCGCCGATCCGTTTCAGCGCAAATGGTACATCCGCCAGGTCCTTCTCTACGGACGGGCGAATGATGTACGCACCCTCGATCCGGAGGAAGTGGCGCGTCTTCTCGACGATCTGAACCTGCCCGAACCTGTCTACAGCCTCTGGAAAACCTTTCTGGAGCGAAAAGCCGATGCTAGCAGGTAAGAAACTCCTGACACCTATCCAGCGGGATTTCCTGACCCTCTTTGCCAGCTTGCCTGACCAGGAACAGTTTTTCCTGACCGGTGGGACGGCGTTGGCC
>JBKHJD010000203.1:0-4466 GCA_046538315.1 Syntrophobacteria bacterium | reverse complement strand
ACTTCATCCTCCAGGGAGCCAGCATGAGCCTGCATTACTCTGCGCCGTATTTGATGCGGGTGAAGATGTCCCAGCTCTTGAGCACCTCCAGGGCGCGCGCCAGCTGGTTGTCCTTTTTCAATCTTTCCCGGATTTCCACCTCTTCGTCTAATTCGGGTGCAGGCTCGGGTGGTCTCTTCTCGTCTCTGTCCATGTGATTCTTCAGGTCTTCTTCGCGGATCACTCTGCGCTGTTTCAATTCATGTTGCATCTCATGTTCCTCGGGCAACCGCCTCTCGACCACAATATCCGGCTCGATCCCTGCTGCCTGAATGGAGCGTCCGCTGGGCGTGTAGTAGAGTGCGGTTGTAAGGCGCAGGGCCGCGCCGTTTCGCAACGGCATCACTGTCTGCACCGAACCCTTGCCGAAGGTCTTCACTCCGAGAATCAAGGCGCGCTTGTGGTCCTGAAGAGCACCTGCGACAATCTCTGGTGCACTGGCACTGCCTTCGTTTACCAGAACAATGATCGGGTACGGGTGCGGCCTGGTCTCCTCATGGGCCTCGAATCGCATATTCTGACTGTTGCTCCTGCCGCCGGTGTAAACAATGAGCCCCTCCTCAAGAAACTCGTCGCTTATTTTGACTGCCTGATCAAGGAGACCCCCCGGGTTGTTTCTGAGATCCAGGATGAGGCCTTTCATGGGCCGGTTTTCTTCTTCCAGCTCAGCAAGCGCCTGGCGGAGATCCTGCAAAGTGGTGCTCTGAAAATGGGAAATACGGAGGTATCCGTATCCCGACTCGAGAGTTTGCTTCCTCACGCTCTTTATGGCAATAACGGCTCGGGTAATGATAAAATCCTTGGGCTCGGTAAATCCTTTCCGCATGATGGTGAGAGTGACCTTCGTCCCCTTGGGGCCGCGCATCTTCTTGACTGCTTCCATGAGAGACATGTCTTTGGTTGGTTCACCATCAACCTGGAGGATCTGATCCCCTGCCTCAATTCCCAACTGGTAGGCTGGGGTCCCCTCCAGCGGGGAGACAACGGTGAGCACCCCGTCACGAATGGTAATTTCAATACCGATGCCGCCGAAGCTGCCCTTGGTTTCCACTTGCAGTTCTTTGTACGCATCGGGGTCCAGATATGAAGAGTGGGGGTCGAGGGCCTTGAGCATGCCGGAGATGGCACCTTCTATCAATTCCTTGTTTTCCACCTCTTCAACATAATTCTCCTTCACGAGGTCCAGTACGTCGCTAAAGATCTGGAGCTGCTCGTATACCCCCTTGTCCTTGGCAGAAACACTGCGAACACTCGAGCGCTCCAGGCCAAAGACAGCGGCCAGTGCAACCACAGCCAGGACCAAAATGGTCACGTTCAGTTTATGCCTTAACATGCCTCCTCCTTAACCAGACCCCGGACGGAATCTGCCATCCACTTCAGTGCTCCAGGCTCTAGCTCCACAGTATTCCCCTGCGCCTGGTGCAAGCAAGTATTGTGCCTCTACTAAGTGGCCGGGCCGGTAGCACTGGCCAGTACAGGCAGTAGCCAGGCCTGGGGATCAAGCGCGTTGCCGCGGTGGCGAATCTCAAAATAGACCCTGCCTCCCTCGCCCTTCACTGGAGCGTATCCCGCAAGGCCGATAACCTCCCCTGCTTGAACCAACTCCCCCGTCTCTTTGTGGATCTCGCTCAAATGGGCGGTGAGGCTATAGTATTTGTCACCGTGCTCGATGATGATCACCCTGCCGTAGCCCTTCACCCACCCGGAATAGAGGACCTGCCCGGCATACACAGCGACCACAGGGGCCGATTCTTCAGTGGAGATGTCGATGCCGCTGTTGCGAATAGTCGTGCCGAACTTCTCGTGCCGCGTGGTCCCGAAGCGCGAGACCACCTTGCCGCGAACCGGATAGGGAAGTGTACCTTTTTTGCTGGCGAAGTCACCTTTTGATCGAGCAGTTCCGCTCCTGTCTGCCGCCAGCCGTCTCTCCAGTTTATCTATCATGGTGTTCAGTTCGTGGGCTACCTCGCTCAGCTCTTGCACGTAATCCCGGTACATCTCCTCTTCGTGGTGAATATCCTGCAGCAGGGTCACTTGCTGACCCTTGACCCTTTCCATCTCGGCCTTCTGCTGCTCAATATCCTGGACCAACTTGCCCAGCCGATTTTCTCGCCGATCGAGTTCTTGTGCAAGTTTCTCTTCTTCTGCCTGCTTCTGTCGGACCTGACGGATGAGTTTGTTGTCCTGTTCCGCCACAGCACGCAAGTAGACCCAGTGATGTTGGAGTTCCGCGGCATCGCTGGCCGACAGCAGCAGGTTCAAATAGGCCTCTTTGCCGAATTTGTAAAGTACCTCCAGTCGCTTTCCCAGAAACGACTGGAGCCTGTCCAGCTCACGGCCCAGTTCTTCAAGTTTTCCGCGCTTTTCTCTGATCTCCCGACGCAAACAGGTGCGCTCGTGCTTGAGGGTCTCAAGCTTTTCCCGAAACAGCTGAAGCTCTAGCTCCATCTGATCCAGTTGATCGATAATGCCGTGTTGTTTCTGCTGTATGGCTTCAATCTGGGCGCGAGTTTGCTCTATCCGCTTATCAACCTCACAGGCCTGCTCTTTGTGTATCTGGATACTGCGCCGTATGTGATGCACCCTTTCAGCCTGCACCTGAGCAACCGGAAAGCAGAGCAGCAGAATGAGCAGCGCTCGCGTAAAAAGACTCATGGCCGCAAGAATCTCCTCAGGGAAACTGTGCTCCCCAGAATGCCGAGGAGCATCCCCAGAGCAAGGAAGCCGGAAACCAGTGAAAACGACGGCAGGGAGCCCGGCATCACCGTAAACCGCAGAGGTACGTCCAGGTGGGAAAAGACCAGCAGCATCAGGAGCAGCAGGCCTGCCGCGGCCAGCCCCGCTCCCACCAGGCCTTGCAACAGACCCTCAATAACAAAGGGCGCTTTGATAAAAAAATCCGTGGCCCCCACCAGCCGCATGATCTCCAGTTCCTCCTGCCGGGAATAGAAGGTCAGTTTTATCGTATTGGAAACAACAAAAATGGTGGCCAGAAGCAACAAGCCGCCCACCGTAATCCCCACGAGCTTCACCACATCCAAAAATATCCTCAACCTCGCCAGCCATTTCTTGCCATACTGGACCTCGGCAACCCCAGGCAGCCTCTCAAGGCGGTTGGCGAATCCCTCTATATTTTCATTCCGGCTGAAGTCAGATTGAATTTTCAGCTCCAGAGAGGCCGGAAGCGGATTTTCCTCAAGCCCTTCCAGTATCCCGCCGTACTCCCCCAACTGGCTGCGGAAACGGGCCAGGGCCTTTACCTTGCTGATGTAGGTGGTCTCCTGCACTGCCGGCCATTCGGCAAGCTTGCGGCGCAATTCCTGGGTCTGCTCAGCGGAAAGCCCTTCATGAAGATATACGGTGAGGTGGAATTCATCACCCCAGTGGTGCAGAACGTTCTGCAGGTTCAGGTAGATAAGGGCGAAAAGTCCCAGAATCGTCAGGGAGATGGCAATGGTGCTGAGGGTCACCAGACTCAAAAGAGGGTTCAGCCGCAGATTTTCCAGGGCCTTTTTCAGAAAGTAGCCGAGTAGAAAAATACGCATCCTGTCAGAAAAGTCCCCGTGAGCCTGCTTCCATGACCGGGTGCTGGCTCATAACTTCCTGGGTCGGGCCAGTTGCCGTGAGCCTTCCCGTGCGCAACACCGCCACCTGAGCGCCCGGGACTCTGGCGATCAGCTCCCGGCTGTGAGTGGCCAGGACCACCGTGGTGCCGCGACGGTTGATCTCTCTGAACAGCTCAAGGATGTCCAGGGTAATTTCATCATCCAGGTTCCCCGTAGGCTCATCTGCCAGCAGGAGAGCCGGAGTGGAGGCTACGGCCCGGGCTATAGCGACTCGCTGCTGCTCCCCACCGGAGAGCCTGCAGCTGAGGTGGTTTTCTTTGCCTTCAAGTCCCACCAGGCGCAAAACCTGATGAACCTTCTTTTCAATATAAGAGCGCGGTCGGCCGATAACCTCAAGGGCAAGCCCTACATTGGCAAACACCGTGCGGTCGCCAAGCAGTTTGAAATCTTGAAAGACCACGCCGATTTTACGTCTGAAGTATGGCACACTGGAGCGCTTCAGACGCTGGAGATTGATGCCGTCCACGAGGATCTGCCCTCGCGTGGCCTCTTCAGCACGAAAGACGAGTCTGAGCAAGGTGGTCTTTCCAGCCCCGCTCGGACCGGTGATAAAGAAAAAGTCGCCCCTGTTCACCGCCAGGGTCACATCATACAGAGCATATCCCTCGCCTTCATAGCTCTTGTACAGGTGGTAAATCTGGATCATGAGCACCCGTTTTCGTGGAGCGCTGCGGTGTCCAACAATCTGGAACCGTGTAGCACACAGTACCACAGGCGCAGAAGGCGTTCAAGTAAGAAAATCGCCTAACTATACAGAGCGCAAAAAATGATTGCGCATAAAGCGATTTTATGATACGCTTT
>JBKHJD010000202.1:0-4481 GCA_046538315.1 Syntrophobacteria bacterium | reverse complement strand
AAGGCTAATGAATACAACAAATTGTACAAATTCCGAGACGTAGAATTATTGACCCTGGCTTCCTTGTACACCAACGCCCCGAGTCCGGAAACAGGCGGCCCGTAGGTAGGGGCCGCTCAACCCGGCAAGCCTACCCGGCCATGGCGACCCGGCGGGTCTTCTTCTTCAGCCGGCTGATCCGGCGCCGCAAAATCTGGACCTGGTCCTTGTCGCCAGCCTCTCTCACAGCCTCTTTCTGGCTGCGCAGCTCCCGTATCTTTTTCTTGATGGCACGAAGGTTCACGCTCGTTTGCCGTTTGCCCTCATCCACGATTCCCCTGGCTTCCTTGATAGCTTCGATCAATTCATTTTTGTTCATGGCATGAACACCTACAATACCTTCAAGATTCAGTGCCATCTCTCGCAGCTCTTTGGCGGTCATCCGATCCAGGGGCTTTTCTTTTTTTTCCTTTTTTTCCTTTTTCGCCATCTAACCGCGCTCCTTCTTCTCTCGTTTTCCGCTCGTGGACAACCAGTGCCGACGGGCGTATCCCCCGCTCAGGTGCCAGGACTTTCCTTTTCCGCCTTCTCCAGGATTTCCTTCATCTGAAGAAATGGCCTGAACAGATCGATGGGAATGGGAAAGAGAGTGGTGGAGTTGTTCTCTGCCGAGATCTCCCGCAACGTTTGCAGATAACGAAGCTGGAGAGCCATCGGGTGAACCGCGATAATCTCCGCCGCTTGAGCCAGGCGGTGTGCCGCCTGATGCTCCCCTTCAGCATTGATAACCTTGGCACGCCGTTCGCGCTCAGCCTCAGCCTGACGAGCCATGGCCCGCTGCATATCCTGGGGCAGGTCGATGTGCTTGACTTCCACATTACTCACTTTCACGCCCCACGGATCTGTGTGTTTGTCCAGGATCTCCTGAAGCTCTCTGTTAATCTTTTCGCGGTCGGAAAGCAGCTCATCGAGCTCCGCGTAGCCGCATACGCTCCGTAAAGTTGTCTGGGCCAACTGGGACGTAGCGTAGAGATAATTCTCCACCTCTACCACTGCCTTGATGGGATCCATTACCCGGAAGTAGATCACCGCGTTGACCTTCACCGATACATTATCTCTGGTAATCACATCCTGGCCCGGGACATCCATGGCCACGAGTCTCAGACTTACCTTAACCATTCGGTCCACAACAGGAATGAGGATAATCAGTCCCGGTCCCTTGGCCTTGATAACCCGTCCCAGACGGAAGATGACCCCTCGCTCATACTCGTTGAGAATCCTGATGGCACTGGCTAGAAAGAGAACCGCCAGTACAACCAGGAAAATCAGGGAATAAGACATGCCGTCCTCCTGTCACACCGGCGATCAGTCACCACCTTCGCGGTTTCCCGTCACCAGGGCTCAAGTCACTGTTTTGTATCACCTGTCTTTCGCACTTTCAACCACAAATTTGCCACCCCGACAACCTCCACCCGGGCGCCAGCAGGGATAAACTCCTCGGAGGTAGCATTCCAGAGCTCGCCGTGTACAAAAACCTTTCCCTGTGGCGTCAGCGCCTCCGTTGTCACAGCTATCTCACCAATCAACGCCTGGTCACCCGTGCGTGGTCTCACCATGTAGGCCCGCATAGCCAGAAGAGCCACAGTAATAAAAAATGCTGAAATGACCACAACTGACGGGACCAACACACTCCAGGAGAGCCGCAATCCCGTCCCCTCGGTGTCAAAGAGCATAATAGAGCCAAGGGTCAAGCAGATGACCCCTCCGATGCTGAGAAGTCCGTAACTGGTCACCTTGATCTCCAGCAGGAAGAGAATCCCTCCCAGGATAATCAGAAGCACACCAGCGTAATTTACCGAAAGGGTCTGGAAAGCATAGAAGGCCAGGATCAGCGAAATACCGCCGATGACCCCGGGGAAAATGGCACCGGGGTGAGAAAGCTCGAAATAGAGCCCGGCCAGGCCAATGAGCATGAGGAAATAGGCGATGTTCGGGTCGCTGATGGTTTTGAGAACCCTGTCGCGCAGATTCTCCTGGATCATCTCACGGGGGAGTCCTTTGAGTGCCAGCTTCTTTTCACCTTCTCTGATCTTGACTGTCCATCCTTCCAGTTTGGTCAGCAAATCGTCAAGGTCTCGGGCAACCAGGTCAATAACATTGAGTTCCAGGGCCTCTTCCGCCGTGACCGAGGCGCTCTTGCGCACCGCCTCCTCGGCCCACGTTACGTTGCGGCCACGCTTGGCGGCTATGCTTTTGATGAAAGCCACGAGATCGTTGACCACCTTGGTGTCCATGGTCCTGTCCATCTCTTTGCCGCCGGTAACCACTGGATGGGCCGCGCCTATATTGGTACCCGGTGCCATGGCAGCGATGTCTGCCGCGAGGGTAATGAACACCCCCGCAGATGCTGCCTGGGCGCCGCCGGGGCCTACAAAAACGGCGATGGGCACTTTCGCGTTCATGATTGTCTTGACCATGGTTCGCATGGATGAAACCAGGCCCCCGGGCGTATCCAATTGGATAACCAGAAGTTCTGCCTCGTCTGATTCCGCCTGGCGCGTTCCCCTGCTGAGAAAGTGGGCGGTTCCCGGGTTAATGCTGTCCTGGAGACGAATAACTTTGATGGGTTGACCAGCGGCGCGACAGACAGTAGCTCCACAGAGGAGCAGGGTAGTAAGCCATGAGGCAATGAAAATCTTAGACAGGTGCCAACGGCTCCTCCTCGTATCACGCTTTATCATGGACTTCATCGTCTCGTCCTTTGCAAACACCTCCCCTTTCTTGCAGTGGCCCCTGTCCATGGAAGCTGGCCTGCTTCCCTGCCGTCGCCCTGCAATTCTTTTCACCTGGCCTCTCGCGCCCTCCGGCGGATCAGATGAAGCAGCAACCGGGCATCCTCCCAGAACTGGCGCTTCTGTGAGGGGTTGCGGAGAAGATATGCAGGGTGGTAGCTGCACACCAGCGGAATACCTTCAAGTTCATGAGTGCAACCGCGCAGTTTGGAAATCGGCTCCTGGGAGGAAACCAAAAACCGGGCGGCAAAGCTGCCGAGGGCCATGACAGCCCGAGGACCTACGGCACGAAGTTGACGCCTGAGGAAGGGGGCGCAGTTCTCTATCTCATCCGGCCAGGGGTCACGATTTCCCGGTGGTCTGCACTTGAGCACGTTACAAATGTAGACCTCATCCCGTCGCCATCCCATGGCTGCAATGATACGGTCGAGCAGCCTGCCGGCGGCGCCAACAAACGGCCGTCCCTGCCGGTCCTCCTCATACCCCGGCGCCTCGCCGACGAGAACTACACGGGCCGAAGCGTTGCCCTCTCCAAAGACGATATTGCTCCGGCTCGCATAGAGCCGACAGCGCCTGCATTCTCCCAGGTCGGCACGGATCTGTTCCAGTGTTTCCGGCAGCTCCTTTATGGAAGGGGGCGGGTGCCACGGCAACCATTCTAGACCCATCGTAGCCTGGCAGGTGAGGTGATGACGGAGTGATCTCGTCAAATCAGCGAGACATTGGCGCGGCGGTCTCTCCCACTCCCTGCCATGAGTGTCCTTTACAGTCTGGTCAGCAAGGCGCATAGTTCCCATGTTTTTCTTGCAATTTCTATTATACCAGGCATCTGAAAATCTCAACCATGGCTGGACCGTGTTCGCGGACGGCCGTCTTTCTGCCTGGGAGCATGCACCTGGTTATGTGCCCGAGAATTGACACCAGCACTCCTTCACTGCTGCCACAGATACTCCAGACGATCCCAGATGTGTCCAGCTACCATCTCCTTGTCTTGCAGAGGCAGGGCTTCCACTTTGCCGTCGGGCCACAGAATGGTGACCTGATTGGTATCGCTGGCAAAACCACTATCGGCTGCGGTGACGTCATTGGCAATGATGAAATCCAGGTTTTTTTTACGGAGTTTCTCTCTGGCATTCTCTGCCACATTCTCGGTCTCTGCTGCAAAGCCGACCAATATCTGAGACCGCTTTTGTTCCGCCAGCTGAAGGAGGATGTCCTCGCTCCTCTCCAGCTCCAGAATCTCACCGTCGCCGGTCTTTTTGATTTTCTGGGAAGCCCTGACTTTCGGCCGGTAGTCCGAGACGGCCGCCGCCATCACCACTGCATCCACTCCAGAAAATGCTTCCATGACTGCATGGTGCATTTGCCGAGCGCTGCGAATACGAACTACCTTCACTCCCCGGGGCGGGACAAGGGCGGTTGGCCCTGTCACCAGAGTAACTGCTGCTCCGCGGCGTTGGGCCACCTTTGCCAGGGCGTACCCCATTTTCCCTGAGGAAGCGTTGGTCAGATGCCGCACCGGATCTATTGCCTCCCAGGTTGGACCGGCCGTAACCAGCACCCGTTTCCCCAGCAGCGAAGGAGGTGTCAAGACCTGGTGGATGCATTCCAGGATCCAATCCACCGGTGCCAATCTCCCGAGACCCTGCGCCCCGCAAGCCAAATTACCGGCCTCCGGACCCACCTGGTGGAAACCCCGCTGCCTGAGAG
>JBKHJD010000201.1:0-4483 GCA_046538315.1 Syntrophobacteria bacterium | reverse complement strand
CAAATATACGGGTGCCAATGGGCTCACGCTGTTGATTCACCAGTACCGCCGAGTTGTCGTCAAAGCGCAGGTAGGAGCCGTCCGGACGACGAATTTCCTTCTTGGTCCGCACTACCACTGCTTTCATGATATCTCCCCGCTTCACCTTGGCATTGGGGATGGCCTCCTTGACCGAGACTACAATGATATCCCCCACCGTGGCGTAACGCTTGCGTGATCCGCCCAGGACCTTGATGCAGAAGAGTTTCTTGGCTCCCGAATTGTCTGCTGCCCATAATTTCGTTTGTGTCTGAATCATCACTCACTCCACCAACATACCTGCTCCGACCTCTCTGCCACAGTCCAACCAGAAGCCAACCACTTCGTGCGTTCAGATGGATTCTGCCTCCACATACCGAAATCTGCCTGCCAAATGCTTCATGCCCAACAATGTGAGATGTGTCTTCGGACACACAGGGGGCTAGGTGATTCCCTTTTCAATCACCCGGCTCACCTGCCAGCGTTTGGCCTTGCTGAGCGGCCTCGTTTCACGAATCAGCACCCGGTCTCCTACCCGGGAGGAGTTATTTTCATCATGGGCCATGTACTTTGCGCGCCTGCGCACGTATTTCTTGTACAAGGGGTGCTTGGCCAGACGATCAACCCGCACCACCACTGTTTTGTCCATTTTGTCGCTGATCACAATGCCCGTTTGGGTCTTGCGCAAACCTCGCCTCTTCATGCTCTGGTCCTCATTGTGTCCGCCGTTTTTCTGCCAAGATGGTCTTTACCCGGGCGATATCCTTTCGCGACTTGCCGAGTTGGGCTGTGCTGTCCAGCTGGCCGGTGGCGTGCTGAAACGTGAGATTAAACAGAGCTTCCGCCAGCTCTTTTTCCTTCATCTCCAGTTCCTCAATGCTCAGATCTCGGAGTTCGCTGGCCTTCATCAGTTCCCCCCGCGGGTGACGAATCTCGTAGCAAAGCCTAGCTTGTGCCCTGCCAGCCGAAAGGCCTCCCTGGCCACTGGCTTGGACACGCCTTCCATTTCGTACAGAATCCTGCCGGGGCGGACCACGGCCACCCAGCCTTCCGGAGTACCCTTGCCCTTGCCCATTCTGGTCTCAGTGGGCTTCTTGGTGATCGGCTTGTCTGGAAAAATGCGGATCCAGATCTTGCCCCCCCTTTTAATGTGGCGGGTCATGGCAATACGGGCCGCTTCAATTTGCCGGGCGGTCATCCAGGCAGGCTCGGTAGCCTGGAGCCCATAGTCACCGAATACCAGGTTGCAGCCACGATAGGCCTTCCCCTGCATCCGGCCTTTCTGCTGCCTTCGGTACTTGACCTTTTTGGGTGCTAGCATTGTCTATCCTTCTCCCTGAGGCCGGATAATTGCCGCTACCGTTTACGCGCGGCCGCCAGGGGCTCCACCGGTTATACCCTATGGATTTTCTGATGCAGGATAGAGAAAAAACCGATGGATTACCCCGCATCAATGCGTCCTTCATCTCAGGTAAGCACCTCACCTTTGAAGATCCAGACCTTGACGCCAATCACTCCATAGGTGGTCTTCGCCGTTGCGGTGCCGTAATCAATATCGGCCCTGAGGGTGTGCAGCGGCACCCGACCTTCTCGATACCACTCCCGTCTGGCCATCTCTGCGCCTCCCAGCCTGCCGGCACAGGCAACACGCACCCCCTTGGCGCCAAACTTGAGCGCCGAGCCCACAGCCTTCTTCATGGCTCGACGAAACGCGACCCGGCGAGTCAGTTGTAGCGCAATATTTTCAGCCACCAAGGTGGCATCCACCTCGGGCCTGCGCACTTCCTGGATGTCTATGAGGATTTCGCGCTTCACGATCCGCTCCAGCTCACGCTTCAGGGCTTCAATTTCCGCTCCCTTCTTGCCGATAACAATGCCGGGGCGGGCGGTGTAGATCCTGATCTTGCCCCGGTCAGCCGCACGTTCAATCTCGATTCGCGAAATCCCGGCATGGTACAGCTTGCTCTTGAGAAAGCTGCGGATCTTCTTGTCCTCGTGAGCCAGCCGGGCGTACCCTTTTTTGGCAAACCACGTTGAATCCCACGAGCGAATAATACCGAGCCTCAGTCCCACCGGATGAACCTTCTGTCCCAACCTCCACCTCCTAGGTGCGTGGTGCTGTCAACTGGTAGCCGTTCACAGATTCAGAGTTCACCCTGTTGCATTTCCCGAAGGGAACCCTCTGTAACGGGATGAATCGTCTAGAATTGCCTTGCTTTCGTTGAGCCTGATCGCCTGGCTGCGCGTCACGCATGCAGGCAGGTACGGAGCAAAACCAGGAATCTCTAAACGAATACGTTATTCTCAACCCTCTGCCAGAATCACGGTGATGTGACTGGTGCGCTTGATGATCCGGGTGGCTCTCCCCATAGCCCGAGGTCGCCAACGCTTCATGCTGGGACCCTCATCCACAAAGATACGTTTGACGTAGAGTGTATCAACATCGATCGCTGGATTCTGCTCGGCATTGGCCAGGGCGGACTGCATGGTTTTGCTTACCAGCCGTGCTCCTTTTCGAGGCACAAATTTCAAAAGCGTCAGAGCATCCCCCACTTGCTTTCCCTTGACGAGTTCGGTGACCCGTCTCGCCTTGTGGGGCGAGATTCTCACATATCGAGTAACTGCCTTGGCTTCCATGCTTTACATCCTGCGGCTTTATCTCTTCCCTTTCAGACGGCTCTTGCGATCGCCAGCGTGGCCATAGAACGTTCGGGTTGGGGCAAATTCACCCAGTTTATGCCCCACCATGTTCTCGGTAACGAATACGGGAACAAACTTCTTGCCGTTGTGCACTGCGATGGTCAACCCCACAAATTCAGGAACAACGGTTGAGCGCCGCGACCAGGTCTTGATCATCCGGTGATCCCGGCTTTCCTGGGCCTGCTGTACCTTTCGCATCAATTTGTCATCAACAAAAGGACCCTTCTTCAGCGATCGTGGCACGTTCGCCTCCTGATGCGTGGCGCTATCGGGTGCGCCTCTTGACAACCATCTTATCCTCGGGCTTCTGTTTCCGAGTACGGTAGCCCTTGGTGGGCATGCCCCATGGAGTAACCGGATGCCGGCCGCCGGAACTCTTGCCTTCGCCGCCACCATGAGGATGATCTACCGGGTTCATGGCCACACCACGAACCTTGGGCCTGTGGCCAAGCCAGCGCCTGCGCCCTGCCTTGCCCAGACTGATGTTTTCATGATCAATATTGCCCACCTGACCAATGGTGGCCTTGCACTGCAAGAGCACCCGGCGCAGCTCCCCGGAGGACAATTTGATCAGGGCGTACCGGTCTTCTTTCGCCACCAGCTGAACCCCGGTCCCGGCACTTCGTCCGAGCTGGCCGCCCTTGCCCGCCTTTAACTCCACATTATGGACAATGGTGCCAAGGGGGATCTTTTGCAAAGGAAGGGCGTTGCCCGGTTTAATGTCCGCTGATTCACTGGAAATCACGGTATTGCCGACCTGCATTCCAAGTGGTGCGAGAATGTACCGTTTCTCACCGTCGGCGTATTGGAGCAGGGCGATCCGGGCCGAGCGGTTTGGATCGTACTCGATAGTAGCCACCCGGGCGGGGACATCGACCTTGTCCCGTTTAAAGTCAATGAGTCGATACCTGCGCTTGTGTCCCCCTCCTCGTCGTCGCGCTGTAATTCGGCCGTAGCAGTTACGACCGCCCGAGCGCTTGTGCGGTCGCAGCAGGCTCTTCTCCGGCGTGGCGGAGGTAATATCGTCCGTTGTTGCATAGGTCTGCGCCCGTCTTCCGGGCGATGTCGGTTTTACTGTCCTGACTGCCATGGGTAGCCTCTGTTTTGCTCAGCCGTCATTGGGTCATTGCTCTATGCCGCCTGGAGACATCAGAAATGACCGGTGGCTAGACACCTTCAAAGAATTCGATCTTCTGGCCGGGCTTAAGTGTGACGACTGCCTTTTTCCAGTGCGGCCTTCGACCCACAAAGCGACCAACCCGCCTGCGCTTGCCCCGATAGTGGAGCGTACGGACATCCTGAACCTGAACCTTGAAGATTTTTTCCACAGCCTTTTTGATCTCTATCTTGTTGGCCCGCCGGTCCACCTCAAAGGCCAGCTTGTTATGCATCTCTTTCTGCACCGTGCTCTTTTCGGTTATAACCGGTCGCCGCATAATTCTATAGGTGTTCTCCATACCGCACCCCTGACAGGCGCCCTGTACCGGCGATCAGCCGGCGCCTTTAGCTTGGGCTTCAGTCGCAGTTCGGCCCAAAGCCGCCTCTATTTTCGGCACCGCATTCTTGGCGAGCACGAGATGCCGGTATTTGAGCACATCGTAGACATTAAGTCCCTCGCTGCACAGTACTTTCGTATGCGGGACGTTCCGAGCTGACTTCTCCAGAATCTCATCCCGCTCCGGGCTTACCACCAGAACGTTGTCCAGTTCAAAGGCCCCCAGGATTGCTACAAAGGCCTTCGTCTTGATTTCAGTGAGGCCCGGAT